>CAZHEG010000007.1:0-16053 GCA_964531435.1 uncultured Oscillospiraceae bacterium
CGGTACCACCTGAATTCCCTTTCGGGCACTCAAACGCTGTAACGGGCTTACCCGTACTCCCCTACTGATGTTCAGGCAGTCAGCTCCGGGGCGACAGAACCGTACAACCGCATACCCTCGCACCATCCGGGTACTCTCTGGATTGGTTTTGGACGGAAAACTCCCCATCTCAGCATTTATCACGAAAAAGATAACATATTTTGTACAATCTGTCAATCATCAGAATTCAAAAATTCACTGAGAACAGAGCCGATCACGGCGCATAATTCTTTCTGATATTCCCCGCTTCGCAGCTTCTCTTCCTCCTCCGGATTGGAAAGGAAGCCGCATTCGATCAGGACACCGGGGGAACGGATATTCTGCAGCAGGTAGATGGAGCCGGCGCTCTTGATCTGCCGCTTTTCGCAAAGCTTCGACTGCAGGAGCCCTGCCAGCTCCCGGCTGCCCTCGGCAGCGGCGTAAAAGACCTGGGCGCCGCTGTACCGGCTGTCTGAGAAGGTGTTCTGGTGGATGCTGATCAGGACCGAATTTTCCGTTTCGTTCACGATCCGCACCCGCTCTTTGAGATCTGACACCTTCTGCGCCGCGATGGTATTGCCCTCCGTATAGATGGATGTATCGGTGGTTCGTATCATCACGGTCTTATGCCCAAGAAAATGAAGCAGATCATTCAGCCGCTGGGCGATCTGGAGATTGATGGTGCTTTCCAGCACCCCGGTGCAGGAGGTCGCGCCGCCGTCGATCCCGCCGTGACCGGCATCGATGACGATCACATGCTCCCGCGCCACCGCGCCTGCCTGGACCGCGGTGGTCACAGCGTCACTGCCCAGCCGCGCTGCGCCGATGCAAAAAATAACAGCCAGCAGATAAAAGGGCAGCATTCCGACCCAATTGCTTCGTTTCATGGACAACACCTCACCAATTTTTATGCGGCGTTTCACAGAAATAGACCGGGATGCATAGAATGCCATGAAGCGACGCTTCCAGACAAAATATGAGGAGGAGATATTTTGGAACAGAATAAAAACCTGGGTACACATGGACGCCTGCCGGAAATGGCTCCGCTGGCAAATCCCTATGTCCCCTTTCAGCTGGAAAATCCGCCTAAATACGAGGCACGGAAGGGTCTGGTCCGGGGCACCCTTTACCCGGGGCTGGAGCTGCCCTTCATGGGTATGGTGAACAAAAACGAGCTTCCGGTCACCCCGAAAACGGAGCTGCAGGCGCTGAACTTCGCGGTCAGCGAGCTTGCCCTGTATCTCGATACCCATCCCGAGGATACAGAGGCACTGGAGCTTTACCGCCAGTACCAGAAGCTGCTGCATGACGGCAGCATGGAGTATTCCCGTACTATGAGCCCCATGAGTCACAACGAGCCGGTGGATCATATGAAATACACCTGGATCGACGAGCCGTGGCCCTGGGAATACGCAGCGAATAAGGAGGGTTAAGGATGTTTATTTATAACAAAAAGCTTCAGTACCCGGTGCGGATCGCCCACGCAAATCCCAAGCTGGCATCCATCATCATCAGCCAGTACGGCGGCCCTGACGGCGAGCTGGGGGCATCCCTTCGCTACCTTTCCCAGCGGTACTCCATGCCCTTTGAGGAGCAGAAGGCCCTCCTGACGGATATCGGCACCGAAGAGCTGGGACATCTGGAAATGATCGGTGCCATCGTGCACCAGCTGACCCGGAACCTGAAAGAAAAGGACATTGAAGGCTCTCCCCTGATGGCCTATTTTACGGACCATACGCTGGGTGTGTATCCAACCGCGGCCTCCGGTTTCCCCTGGTCCGCCGCAAGCATGCAGGTGAAGGGCGATCCCATCGCTGACCTGACGGAGGATCTGGCCGCGGAGCAGAAAGCCCGGGTGACCTATGACAACATTCTGCGGCTTTCCGACGATCCCGACGTCAATGACGTGATCAAATTCCTGCGGGAGCGGGAGATCGTCCACTTCCAGCGTTTCGGCGAAAGCATGCAGCAGCTGCGGGAAAAGCTGAACCAGAAGAATGTATACTATATGAACCCCGCAATGGACCTCTGACCCATAAGAAAAAGGAGCTGTCTGATGACAGCTCCTTTCGTTTAATCTTCGATCAGGTAGGCATTGACGATCTCGCCGTAGTAGACGTGATGATGATCCCCATCGGGATAATAGCGGGAAATGATGTCTGCGGGAATCCGGGACAGATCCTGCTCTTCCTTGTAAAGGACCTTACACTCCAGCGTCAGAGGCAGCTCCCGGATACCGGGGACGGAAACAATATCCGACTCCACCAGATGCAGACCCAGGTCCGCGATCTTATCGGTATCGGCGCCGGACTTGGTGCCGCAGTAGCCCAGGATCTTCTTATCCACATCGCCCATGGGAATGTTGACGGTGAATTCACCGTTTGCTTCCAGCATCTGCTTGGTATAGCGGCTCTCCCGGACATAGGCAATAAACACCGGACGGCTCCAGTCGTAGCCAAGGGTACCCCAGCCGATGGTCATGGTATTGACCTTTCCATCCACCGCGGTGGTCAGCAGGATGCCGCTGGGCTTCAGGGATTTGCAGATGTGCCCCGCGTAATCGAAAGCGTCGACCTTACTCTTCATCGGCAGGCTCTTCGGTAGCTTCCACGATCTGCTTGGGCTTCCAGGGCAGGATCAGGGCGCAGGCAATGTACAGCCAAATGCCCAGGCTTCCCATCAGGCACAGCACCACCACCAGAATACGGACGATGCTGACATCCAGCTTCAGGAACTCAGCAAGACCGGCGCAGACACCGCACAGGATCTTGCCTTCTTCGATCTTATACAGCTTCTTTTCCATAGATATATCCTCCTGTTTTCATAAAATACAAATCAATCATCCCCATGGGTATATTCCAGAATATGCGCTTCGGGGAACTGTTTCGATTATATCATGGGTTATTTTCCATGTAAAGTGCAAATTTTATCCCGTTATCCCGATTATCGAATGGCTGAAAGGATCTCGGCGGCAGATTCCATCACCATGTGGGGCTTGTCAGGTGATTCTTCCAGAATCTCCCGGGTGGTTTCGCCGCTCATTACCAGGATGGTACCACATCCGGCGTTCAGGCCGCTTTTGATGTCCGTATAAATGCGGTCGCCCACCACGACGGTTTCCTCCGGGCCGCACTTCCACTTCTCCATGGCAAGCTGGGCCA
The DNA here is from genome assembly GCA_964531435.1 of uncultured Oscillospiraceae bacterium. Classification (GTDB taxonomy): domain Bacteria; phylum Bacillota; class Clostridia; order Oscillospirales; family Oscillospiraceae; genus Faecousia. Next base: position 3,180 of record CAZHEG010000007.1, read on the forward strand.
TCAGGGGCTGGGGCTTGCCCACCACCGTCGGGCGCTTGCCGCTGACATTATAGAGCATATCGCAAACGCTGCCGCAGTCCGGCACACTTCCGAATTCCGTTGGGCATACGTAGTCAGGGTTGGTAGCGATGTACGGCAGATCCCGGGTGCAGAGCATCCTGGACACATCCTCCAGCTTTTGAAAGCTCAGCTCCGTATCAAAGCCCATGACGATGCACTCCGTCTTATCGGGATCGTCGGTGATCTCAAACCCCTCCCGGGACAGCTCATCCTTCAAAGATCTCGTGCCGCAGACATATAGGCGTTTGCCGGGATGCTCCCGTTTCAGGTACCATGCGGTCGCCTGAGAGGAGGTGAGAAAATCGTCATACTCTGCTGAAATTCCCATTTTTCCCAGCTTTTCAATATAGGCAGCCACGCTTTTGGAGGAGTTATTGGTGACGAAAATATAGCGTCCTCCCTGCTCCCGGATGGCATGGAGCAGATCCACTGTAAAATCAAACAGCCGGTTTCCCAGATATAAAGTTCCGTCCATGTCGAACAGGAACAGTTTTATATGTTTCAGGTCCATAGCGCCCCTCCTTTTTTGATAGGATTATAGTAATCCAGCGGATAAATGAAGTCAAGGGAGGGTCGATGACCCTCCCCGATTATGTATTGCTATTAGACCACGACGAAGAACTTCACCAGGAAGATAGCGGAGATGACATAGGTCAGGACGGAAACCTCCTTAGCCTTGCCGGAGAAGATCTTGATGATGGTGTAGGCGATCAGGCCCAGGCCGATGCCGTGGCCGATGGAGCCGGAAACAGGCATTGCGATCAGCATCAGGCAGACGGGAACCATCTGGTCCATATCGCTGAAATCAACATTCTTCAGGCCCATCAGCATCAGCACGCCGACATAGATCAGAGCGGCGGAGGTTGCGGCAGCGGGAATGATGGCAGCGATGGGAGCGATGAAGATGCAGGCCAGGAACAGGATTCCGGTGACCAGAGCGGTCAGACCGGTGCGGCCGCCGGCCTCAACACCGGATGCGGACTCCACAAAGGTGGTAACGGTGGAAGTACCGGTGCAGGCGCCTGCAATGGTAGCGATGGCGTCGGAGGTAAGGGCTTCCTTCATGTTGGGCATATTGCCGTGCTCGTCCACCATGCCGGCGCGGGAGGCGGTGCCAACCAGGGTGCCGATGGTGTCGAACATATCAATGATGCAGAAGGTAATGACCAGGGTGATAATGGTGAACCAGCCGATCTCCAGGAAGCCGGCAAAATTAAACTTGAAGAAGGTGGTCTCCATCATGTCAGCAAAGGGAGGCACGAAGGAAGCGGTTGCCAGGGATGCGAAGGGATTGGTGCCCAGGAAAATGAACTCGCCAGCCCAGTAGACCACGGAGGAGATCAGGATGCCGAAGAGGACAGCGCCCTTCACGCCCTTCTTGTCCATGGCAATGATGGCAAACAGGCCAACAAACATGGTAATAACAGTCAGGATCATGGTAGCATAGCCGGTCTCGCCCATGGCATTCTGCAGGGTGCTGGGGGTCAGGGCGCCGAAGAAGTCACGCATGACATAGAACGGAGAGGAGAAGCCGTTGCCCTCGGCGTAGATGCCCACGTTGGAGCCCAGGCCGATGTTCATCAGCATCAGGCCGATGGCGGGGCTGATGCCCAGACGGATGCCCAGGGGGATGGATTCAACGATCTTCTCACGGACATTCAGAACAGACAGCACCAGGAAAATGATACCCTCCAGCAGGATGATGATCAAAGCAGCCTGGAAGGATGCCAGATAGCTCATGCCGGTCAGGCCGACGATGTTGCCAACGACAACAGCGAAGAAGCTGTTCAGGCCCATGCCGGGTGCCAGCGCGAAGGGCTTATTGGCCAGGAAAGCCATGCACACCATACCCACGAAGGAGGCGATGCAGGTAGCCATGAAAACGCCGTTCCACAGCTGGCTGCCCTCTGCGCCGAAGTTGGTCAGCAGGTTGGGGTTCAGGGCAATGATGTACGCCATGGTCATGAAGGTGGTCAGGCCTGCAATGATCTCCGTGCGGACAGTAGTGCCGTTTTCTTTCAGTTTAAACAATTTCTCGAGCATAGTATCTACCTTTCATTTTTAGTCAGGGATCTTACCTGGTTTTCGGGTTGATGCTGTGTATATTTTACCATTGTGTGAACAGATTACGCAACTGGAAGAAAAGACAAATTATCCCCCTTTTCCCATCCTGCTTTTGTCGTTTTATACCGAGGTCGTGAGATGAAGAACCCCCGGAGCGTACTCCGGGGGTATATTTTAGTTTCTCCGGTCTGTCAATCCCTTCGCCAGGGAGATGATGTAGTCCGTATCGTCAAAAATATTCAAAGCATCCAGTGCGTAAGCGGTGTACGTCTGAACCAGCTCCTCGCACCGCTCCAGGCCGTAGAGCCGGACGAAGGTATTCTTTTTCTCGTCTGTTCCTACGCCCTTGCCCATTTCTTCCCGGGTGCCGATCACATCCAGCATATCATCCCGGATCTGGAACGCAAGGCCAAGTCCTGCTGCGAATTGGCAGGCGGCGTCAAACTGCTCCGAGGTCGCTCCTCCCGCCAGAGCACCGAGGGCACAGGCGGCCCGAATCAGCGCGCCGGTCTTGCGGGACTGGATATCCAAAATCTCCTGCTGGGAGATCTCACGGTGCTCCGCCTGAATATCCAGCACCTGACCGCCGACCATACCGGCAGAGCCGGCACATTCACTGAGAATACCGATAGCAGTTGCCATATCAGTGCCGGAAAGAGATGCGGTGGAAGCAACGGTAAAAGCATCCGTCAGCAGCGCGTCACCGGCAAGGACCGCCATGGCTTCGCCGTAGACCTTATGGTTGGTGGGTCTGCCCCGGCGAAGATCGTCATTGTCCATGCAGGGCAGATCATCATGGATCAGGCTGTAAGTGTGAATCATCTCCACCGCAGCGGCAAGGGGGGCGGCCTTTTTCCAGTCTGCGCCGCACAGTCTGCAAAATTCAAAGGCAAAAATGGGCCGCAGACGCTTGCCGCCCGCCAGCAGGCTGTACTGCATTGCTTCGTACAGCTGCTTCTGGGGCTCATCACGGAACTGGGCATACCAGTCCCGGAGATAATTTTCAATATATTCCCGGTATTCCCGGCTGCGTTCCTCAGCCTTCATCGGCAAAATCCTCCAGCACAGGGGTACCGTCCGGGGCGGTCATCACCTTTTGAATGGTGAGCTCCGCCTGGCCGAGCAGCTGCTCGCAGCGGCGCACCAGGTCGGTGCCCTCCTGGAAGAGCTTCAGGCTCTCGTCCAGCTGGACTTCTCCCCGCTCCATGATGCGAACGATCTGCTCCAGACGGGCCATGGACTGCTCAAAGGTCATATTCTTTTCGTTCATCCTGCGTTCTCCTTTCCGGTAACGGCAGCGGTAAGCTGACCGTCGCTGAGGGTAACCGTGATCTGTTCTCCGGTGGTGACCTGCTCCACGGATCGGAGCACTTCCCCACCCTCTGTTTGGGCCATGGCATAGCCCCGTGTCAGAACCTTCAGGGGGCTCATGGCATCCAGCTTCGCCGTCAGGCCGATATAGGCCTGCTTGCGGCGGTGAATGATGTTATTCTCCGCGGAAACCATCCGCCCCCGCAGCAGCTCCAGATTTTTCTTCTTCTGGTTCAGATAGCCCACCGGGCTTTGCAGGGCAGGACTTGCGGAAAGGACCTTCAGATGCTGCCGCGCGGCACGGACCTGGCGGTTCAGGGCTGTGGTCATGGCAGCGGAAATGCTGTCCAGGTTCTGCCGCAGGGCGTCCTGATCAGGAACCGCAAGCTCCGCGGCATTAGACGGCGTCGCCGCCCGAAGATCCGCGACATAGTCAGAAATGGTAACATCCGGCTCATGACCCACGGCGGAGATCACCGGGATGTTGGATTCGTAAATGGCATAGGCCACCCGTTCGTCATTGAATGCCCACAGGTCCTCAATGCTGCCGCCGCCTCTGCCGACGATCAGCAGATCCGCAAGGCGGTAATGATTGGCATAGCGGATGGCCGCGGCGATCTCAGGAGGCGCTTCCGCACCCTGGACCCGTACCGGAAGCAGGACGACCTTACTCAGGGGGTACCGCTTTCGCAGGATCCGCAGCATATCGTGGACCGCTGCTCCGGCGGAGCTGGTGACGATGCCGATGGTGCCGGGGTATTTGGGCAGGGGCTTTTTATGGGCCGGATCAAACAGGCCCTGGGCCGCCAGCTTCTTTTTCAGCTGCTCAAAGGCAGCATAAAGGTCTCCGATACCATCCAAGGCCATGGCAGTGCAATAGAGCTGGTAGGCACCGTCCCGGGGATACACCGTGACCTTACCCATGGCAATGACCTGCATTCCGTTTTCGGGCCGAAACCGCAGACGCATGGCATTGCCCTTGAACATGACGCATTTCAGCGCACCGCCTTCATCCTTCAGTGTGAAATAATGGTGGCCGGAGGGGTACATTTTGTAATTGCTGATCTCACCCTTGACGGCAACACTGCCAAGCATGGGATCGGCATCCATCCGGGAACGGATGTATTCATTGAGCTGGGTGACACTGATCACTTGCTGCTGCATATCATCCCTCCGTTAGCCTGTGGGCCAGCACCGCGACACCCATGGCATTGTCCGTGGAATACTGGGGCTGGCAGAAAACGCAATTCCGGTCCGCCATGGCATCCCGAAGCTGGGAATTGGACGCAACGCCGCCGGAAAACACCACCTCCAGGCCGGGATAGGCTTTCAATGCGTTTTCCGTTGCTTTTCTCACGGCATAGATGACACAGCGAAGAGCGTAGGCGGCGGTTTCGGCACTGTCGCCGGATCCTTCGTAAAACTGCTGGACCTTGTTCTGTACGCCGGAAAGGGAGAATTCCATACCGGGACATTTGACCCGGAAGACCTCGCTTCCCTCGGCGGTCCGGGCCAGGGCATCCACGTGCCTGCCCGCGGGAAAAGGCAGAGAAAGCATGACACCGGTGCGGTCGATCAGCTGGCCGGCGGAAATATCCGTGGTGCCGCCGATGCGGGTGCACTTCACATTTTTCCCCTCCGGCTCCACAAGAAGCAGCTCCGTGGTGCCGCCGGACAAATGCCAGGCAAGGTGGGGCTTGTCCATCAGATCCAGCCGTCCGGCGCTCCAAAGGGAGGCTGCCACATGGCCCTGCTGATGAGAAACCTCCACCAGAGGAACATTCAAAAGATTGGAAAGGAGCTTCGCGTGAGAGTAGCCTACCATGAAGCAGGGCATATAGCTCCCCTCCACCGCCCGGGGCCGGGTGGATACACCGACTGCTCGAATATCCGCTCCCTCTACATGGGAAAACAGCCTGCCGGAAAGCTCCGGCAGGCTTTTGGTATGATGAAACACTGCGTCAGACTGCCGCAGCCCCAGTTCGCCCTCTTTAACAGGCAGGAGCCGGGAGCAATTCATCCCATCCTCCCCATCGAAATATGCGATGGATGTGGTGTAATTGCTGGTATCAAACCCAAGAACACTCATTCGGTGACCTCGGGTGCGGGGGTCAGGCTCCGGGCAAAGGAACCCAGGATACCGTTGACGAAGGAGCCGGTGTCATCGCCGTCGTACTTCTTGGCAATGCGGACAGCTTCGGCCACGGCAACTCCCGTGGGGATATCATCCAGGTACAGAATCTCATAGATGGCAAGCTGCATGATGCAGCGGGTAAGCCGGGAAATACGGCTGACATCCCATCCGATGGAGTACTTCTGGATCTGCTCATTCAGCTCCTCGGCGCGGTTGGCAACACCGGATACGACACCGTCGATGTAGGCCAGCTGGGCGCGGCTGGGGCGTTCTTCGTACACCTCATGCTCCGGGGCCAGCTGGGAATAATATTCCTTCTTCAGCCGCTCGGTGACCACCTGCTGGGGTTCATCGCCGGTGAAGGACTGGGAATAGATCAGGTGGATGGCCAGTTCTCTGGCATTTCCTCTGGTCATGGCGGTACCTTAGTGGTGAGCGATGCCGCTGACATTGACATTGACAGCAGCGGGCTTCACACCGGTCATGGATTCAACAGCGCTGATGATGGCATTCTGTGCGGCCTCGGCGACGGAGATAACAGCCTGGCCATAGGCCACGATGATGCTGCACTCCACGCGGACGGAATTATTTTCACCAATGACGATGTGCAGAGCCTTGGCCCAATTCTTGATGGAATTCAGGTCGAAGCCCAGCTTACCGCCGATGCCCTCAACACCCTCTACTTCCTTGATGGCACCGATGACGATGGCAGCGACGACCTCCTCAGAGATCATAACGGTACCGTGGTCCTGGATATGGGTGATATACTGCTTATTTTCAGGCATGGTTTTGTCCTCCTAATTTATCTCACGCCTACTGTGGCATGATACTTTTTTAGTAGTATACCAAAAAAAGGAGGATAAGTCAATCTGAAATGTGGATATCCTTTTTCCTTACTGGACTTCCACCACGTGGATATCATTCAATGTCAGGTCTGTCTGGGTCATAATGATGTCTGCGATCAGCGCCACGTCGCTTTGCTGCAATCCCCCCTCCGGGGAGGCAACGGCAACACTGATGCCGCTGTCGGAAAGGTATGCAACACAGTCGGCGTAGCCCTTGGCGATCACAAGGCTTTCAATGGTGGCCTCGCACAGGGCCATCTGGACGATCTCCTCCAGCTGCAACGAGGAGCTGCTGTCCGCTCCGTCGGTATAGGACATTGCCTCCTGCAGCAGCTCCACGGCGCTGTCCCGGGCCTGCTGGCGGGAAAGTCTGACTGCGGCAAAATAATCGGTGACGGTGTCAACCACATCCTCCGTGACTCCATCTACCTGGATGACCAGATTTTCATCGGACAGGACCTTCTCCGCGTCCAGGGTATCTTCCAGGTTGGCAACGCTTTCATCATTGGAATACATCCAGTTCATGTAGATTCCGGCGCATACCAGCAGCAGCACGGCTGCCGCCAGCATATTCTTCTTCCAGTTTTTAACGTTCATTTTCATGATATTCCCTCCGTTATTTCATTTTCAAAACCGATATTTGATCAGAGCGCAGGCCGGTAACGGCAGCAACTGCCTCCACCACCATAAGCTTCACCGAAGCGCTTCCCGCGCCCTGGCAAACGATGACTGCTCCCTGGTAGACCGGGGGCAGTACCTGCTGGACAACAGGGGTTTGGGCCCGGTTTTCATCGGTGATGATGACGGTATCCAGCCCTGTCCCCTCGTCATATTGGTATATGGTCCGCTCCCCTTCCGCAATGCTGAGCAGCACCTTCACCTGCCCCACGCCGTCGATCCTTGAGAGGATCTCCTCCAGCTCTTGGGCAAGGGAAACCGTTTCCTCCTGAATGATCTCGGGCTCCTGCGGTTCTGCCTCCGAGCTTGTGGGCAGCAGCATCAGCAGAACACCCACAGCCGCTACCAGCAGTGCCCAGCGGTATTTCGTGATCGCTTTTTTCAGGATATCCACCGCTGTGCCTCCTCGCCTACCCCCAGCTCATCCCGGATGTACTCTGTCAGTATTTCTTTTGCGTATGGAGAAACGTTCCCCCGCAGGGTCACGCCGCAGGGTATGGGTAATCCCTCTTTCTCCAGTTCCACCTCCACCGTTAGTTCCACCCCCAGTGCTTCCGCTTTGTCCAAAATATATGCGCCCACCTCATCGGTTATGATTTCCGCTACTGCATTCCGGGCAGCCCCGGACCCTTCCTGGGCGGCAGCGGCTCCGGCGCTCTGGGCATCGGAGAGGATCCCCTCGATGCTGCTAAGGTGAACCTTCGTCAGAGGTGACAGGATGGAAAGGGTCATGACCACGGCGCAAACCAGTTTGATGACCCCGCCGACTGCTCCCTGGAGCTGGAAGCTTTTTGCCACGGCACACAGCAACGCGGCTGCGGTGATTCCAATGATATACTCCCCCATCAGCTCACCCCCTTCATAAAGCAGACCACACTGATCAGCAACAGCACGCAGACCGTTCCCGTCATGGCAAGTCCAAGGCCCATGGCGGCGGCAAAGGCATCCACTGTGTCCGTGATGGATTTGCAGTCAAAGACAGCGCACAGGGCCGCGGCTGCCTTCAGGAGCAGGTATTGGCATCCGATTCGAAGAAAAGGCGTGATCCAAATGGCGATCAGCGCCAGCAGACCATAAATACCAACGGCGTTTTTCACAACCCCCGCACCGACGATCACCGCCTCCGACGCATCGGAAAGGATCCCGCCGACCACAGGTACAACGCCCGAAACTGTCAGCTTTGCGGCCTTCAGCGCCGCTGCGTCCGTGGTGCCGCTGACCACCCCCGTAACCGTCATATATCCTGTAAAAACATACAGCACCACCCTCAGCAGCAAGGACGCTGCGTTTTTGACCGCATCCCGCAGCTTTCCCGCCATGGCTTCCCCGGTGGCAGAAGCAGCCACCGCCAGAGCGAGATAAGCATATACCCCGGGGATGACGGCGTTTGAAATCAGATTGGACAGCAATGTATTTGCCACTGCGGTACCGGCGTACAGGGCGGTGGAGGTGGTGACCCCACCCTGGGAGGCCAGCGCTGCCGCCATTACCCCAAGCAAAAGCTTTCCGTACTCCGCAAGCTCTGTCACCGTTTCCGCCGCCAGATTGATCATGGAACCGGCAGGCTCCAGCAGGAGCAGGGATACCGCCAGCATCCCCGCAAGCTCTGTCCAGCGGGATTGGTTCACAGACCGGACGAGCCCCATCAGGATGGATGCAAGCACCACGCCGGAGCAGGTCTTTAGGGCGGTGTACAGCCCGCTTTCCGCCGCCCTCAGGCCGCCCATGATCACCGTCCAGAGATCCTGGGCAAAGGTGGTCTGCTCCGTTGGCAGAAGCTCCAGGGCCTCATCCGGTGCCTGGGGCGCCGTATATTCCGCCCCGCTGACCGGGACTGCCAGAAGGAGCGCCATCATCAGTAAAATACAAATTCTCATAATTCCCCCGCTATCCTTTGTATCAGCTCCAGCAGCGCGTTCATCAGCGGGACGGCAAGCCACAGTGCCGCCGCGGATGTTAAAAACCGCACGGCCTTGTCCATGGCTGCGCTGCCCCCATCGGCGCAGATCAGTGCCGCGAATTCCCCCAGCAGCCCAACCGCAACGATCTTCACCACCGTTGAAACGATCTGCTCATCCACAAGGCACAGCTCCTGCAATTTGGAGAACAGCTCCACCACCGGGCTCAAAAGCTCCACGGCGGCAGCCAGCAGCATACAGCAGACCGCAATTCCCAGCAGCAAGGCGGTATGACTGCTCCGTTCCTTCAGCACAACACATAGCACCACACCCACAAGAGCGAGGGCCGCTCCCTGAATAAATACCGTCATCAAAATTCAAACAAAGTCTTTACAAGATCAAACAGCTCCGCGATTCGCTGGGCTACCACCATCAGCACCACCACAAGGCCGGCAAGGGTTGTCATGGTGGCCTGTTCATCACGCCCGGTGCGGGAAAGCACCTGGTTCAGGATGGACACGATGATCCCAATGGCTGCGATCTTAAAAATCAGGTCAATATCCATATCACATTAACAGCACGGCGACCGCTGCCCCGGCGCAAAGGCCCATGGTGCGAAGAAGGCGCACCCGGCTGCCGCGCTCCACCGCCATTTTTTCCATCAGGCTGCCGCACTTCTCCCCCACCGTTTCCAGCTCCTGCAGCTGCCCCTGAAGGTCAAATACCCCCAATCCCTTTCCCAGCTCTTCCATGAGCTGGGCAGTCTGCGGCGGAAGGGTATGCCGTTTCATCACAATGGCCAGACAGGAAGGGGCATCCGGTGTCACCTGCCGCTGAAGCTCCTTTGCCATGTCCGAGGCCACATCCCCGATGACACCGCCCGCCAACTCCGCGGAAAAGGAAAAGAGCTCCGGGAGAGAGCTTCTTCTGCTGCAAAGCTGCTCCGCCATGGATGATACCATCCGCTGAAACTGCCCCAGGCATTTTTCCTCCCATATGTACTCCCGCGCCATCAGCGCGCCGCAGCCGCCGCTTCCCGCAACGATCATTCCTGCCCCTATGAATTTCATGAGCATACCATCATCCTTTCCGTATACCATGTCTTGTCCGGTCTCATGACCACCAACGTATCGAATATGCCCCACTCTGCCAGCGGCTTGTACACGCTTCTGCGGTGCAGATCCTCCGCTGTGGACGCGTGGGCCGTAGCCATCAGCTTTACGCCGCAAAAAAGTGCCTTTTTCAGGGCGTCGCAGTCCTCCTGGGCTGTGATCTCATCCACGGCGATCCACTGGGGGCCCATGGACCGCAAAACCATGTCGATTCCCTGTCCTTTTGCGCAGCCGGTCAGAACATCCATTCGTCTGCCCTGCTCAAAATGATCCGGGAAAAGCTCGCCCCGCTCGTCCACCACAGCAACCGTTTCCCGCTGGGCAACGATCCGGGCAAGGCTCCTGAGCAGCGTCGTTTTTCCGCTGCCCGGCGGCCCAAGAATGAGGGTGTTTCCACGGGGCATCAGCCTGTCTCCCACATTGTCAATATCCCGGGCGACCCGGATATTCAGCGAGGTGATGCTCTGCATCCCGGTTACCGTTCCCCTGTCCACCGTAACATTGCCGCACACCCCGATCCGGTGTCCGCCGGGGGCAGTGATGTACCCTTTTGCAGCGGTTTCCGCGGCCCAGGGCGAATAGCGGGATGCCACATTCACGGTGAAGCGGATATCCGCTTCCGTTACCCTGCCGGGAAGATAGCATACCCCCTGGGCTGTGATCAGCTCCGCCGGCTTTCCAATGCGGAGCCGCAGCTCCTGAAGGGTATCTTTTCCAAGCCTGTCCACCTCTCCACGCAGATCCTGGGGGATCAGGGACAGTAATTCTCGCCAAGCGCACCTCATTTGCATCATCTCCTGCAAGAATCTATGCGCACCCAGGCTGCAACATACAAAAAATCAGCCGACAGCTTTCGCTGCCGGCTGAAAAATGGGTTACCTTTTGTTCTTTTTGTAGATGATATTCAGACCCTTCAGGAGAAGATCATTCTCCAGGATGATATCCCGCTTGCAAAGAGGGGTGACAAACCGGGCCATTCCTCCTGTTGCGATGATGGTGGAGCTGTGGCCCAGCTCCTCTTCGATACGCTCCACGATGCCGTCGATCATGGCGGCGGTGCCGTACATCATGCCGCTTCGCATACAGTCTACGGTATTTTTGCCGATGACGCTCTTGGGCTTGTCCAGGCTGATGCCGGGCAGCTGTGCCGCGCGGCTGGTCAAAGCATCCAGAGAAACCTTCACGCCCGGGAAGATCACACCGCCCAGGTACACATTTTCCGGCTCCACCACCTCGATGGTGGTAGCGGTACCCAGATCCATGAGGATCAAAGGCGCCTTATACTCTGCCAATGCGGCCACAGCGATGACGATCCGGTCGCTGCCAACCTGGCTGGGAACATCCACATGGATGTTCAGGCCCGTTTTCAGGCCGGGGCCCACCACCATGGGCTGCTTGCCGATCACCTTGATGACGCCGGTCTGAACGGAATTAAAAACAGGCGGAACAACGGAAGAAATGATGCAGTCCGTCAGCTCCTCCACCTTTACGCCAAAGGCTTCGATCATATTCTTGATCTCAACGCCGTACTGGTCCGACGTGCGGGTCCGGTCTGTTGCGATACGGGCCTTAAAAACGATCTCATCATCCCGGATGCAGCCGATCACAATATTGGTATTGCCGATATCAATGGCTAAAAGCATAGTCTGTCCTCCCTGCCGTTTTGCCCCATTATATCACAACTCGCCCCGATTGCAAGAAAATTCCGCTCTTTACACAGGAAGAAAACGGGGTTATAATGTAAAAAACAATTACGGAGGAATGTATAATGCTGAAAGGAAAAACCGTTCTTCTCGGCGTCACCGGCGGCATTGCGGCCTACAAAGCAGCCGCCCTGGCATCCGCTCTTGTGAAGCAGCATGCGGCGGTGGAGGTGGTCATGACCGAAAACGCCACCCAGTTTGTGACTCCGCTGACCTTTGAGCAGCTCACGGGACGGCGCACCATGGTAGACACCTTTGACCGCAATTTCAGCCATCAGGTGGAGCATATCTCCCTGGCGGAACGGACCGATCTGGTGATCATCGCTCCCGCGACTGCCAATGTCTGCGCGAAGCTGGCACACGGCCTGGCGGACGATATGCTGACCACCACAGTGCTGGCCTGCCGCTGTCCCAAGCTGATCGCCCCGGCGATGAACACCAATATGTACGAAAATCCGGTGACCCAGGATAATCTGAACACCCTGCGCCATTATGGGTGGGATGTGATCGAGCCTGCCTCCGGTCGTCTTGCCTGTGGCGCTGTTGGTAAGGGCAAAATGCCGGAGCCCGAGGATCTTCTGCAGCACATTCTGAAATATCTGGCGCTCCCCCACGATCTTGCGGGAAAGCGGGTGCTGGTCACCGCTGGGCCTACCCAGGAAGCGCTGGATCCTGTCCGCTACCTGACCAACCATTCCACCGGGAAAATGGGCTACGCCATCGCGAAAATGGCCATGCTTCGTGGCGCGGAGGTCACCCTGGTTTCCGGCCCGGTGAGCATTGCTCCGCCGCCCTTCGTGAATGTGGTCAATGTAAAAAGCGCCGCCGATATGTTTGAGGCTGTATCCACCCATGCGCCTGAATGTGATTTTATTTTCAAGGCTGCCGCCGTGGCGGACTACACCCCCACGGACTGCGCTGACGAAAAGATCAAGAAAAAGGACGGCGACATGTCCATCCCGCTGAAGCGCACCCAGGATATCCTGAAGCATCTGGGCGAGAACCGCAAGAGCGGTCAGGTCATCTGCGGCTTCTCCATGGAGACGGAGAATATGCTGGAAAACAGCCG
>CAZHEG010000008.1:0-8996 GCA_964531435.1 uncultured Oscillospiraceae bacterium
CTGATCGACGGATTTTGATAAGACCCGCCGGGGAGTTTCCCCGGCGGGATTTTTTGTGGGCAAGGATAAAATGTGAACAAAATATGTATTATTTGTAAAATGGCAGTAGATTTTTCCTTTGATATACGATATAATCAAATCAGCTATTTCGATTATAGGAGGTTCCTGTATGAAAAAGTTCAATCGCTTCCTGTCCGTACTGCTGGCGCTGGTTTTTGTGGTGAGTATGTTCCCGCAGATTCCACTGTTCGTCAAAGCGGATGAAACCACCGACGTGGAAACTGGCGACGTCGGAGAAGAGCTTCTCCCGGGTGACGACATTGTTCTGACCCGCGGCCAGTGGCTTCAGAAACTGGTGGATGTGTTCTCTTTGACCATGGATGATGATGTGGTCCTGGATGAATACTATACCGACGTTACCAGCGAAAGCGAATACTATGATGCAGTGATGCTGGCAGTCTACCACGGTTTGATCGATCAGCTTCCGGGAACGGAATTTCAGCCGGATTCCGATGCGACACGAGAGTTTGCGGCCCAAACCCTGAATTTCTATATGGGCTATGTCAACGTGGAGGAGGACTACACCTATTCCGACACGGATGTTGTTACATATCACGATGATGTCCAGGTTGCCATCTCCCGCGGCTGGTTTGCGCTGGTGGACGGTGCCTTTATGCCCAACCGGACCATTACGTCCTCCGAGGTGGAGGTGATGCTGGCGGATGCCGCGGCATTTGTGGAGAAGTTCGAGCTGGACAGCGAACATGAAAATTCCTACGTATTCAAGGAAGGCGTTGTTGAGATCACAAAGGCGGTTGAGTTTGATTTTCAGGATGATTTTACCGTTATTTCCGTGGACGACCTGACCCAGGAGCTATCCGCAGGCGATAAGTTTGTGGTTTATTACGGCGGCCTTGCTATACCCTATATGGCAGAAGCTGTCGGTCAGGATGGCACGGTCACCGTTATTACTGCTTCGGATCTTGACTTCTATGATGCAATTGAAAGCATGGATGTTCAAAGCTCCACCGAGGCGGATCCCTTAAACTATTATACCGCGGAAAATACCGAGCTGGTATTCATCGAGGAAGACACCGGATACGTATACGAATCCGCCGCCGCAGCCTCCGCCGCTGCGCGCGGTTCCTTCAAAGTAGTTATACCCAAGTTTACCACCAAGATCGCCATTGCGGAAGGTGTTGAGTTCAGCGTCAGCGTTGAATTGAAGAACGCCAAGGTTTGCACCGATACCAGCTGGGGTCTTGTTGAATCCACCTGCAACATCTGGTTCCAGTCGGATGTGGAGGCAACTGCCAAGGTTTCCTGTGATCTGCTGACCCTTCTGGGTGATGATCCCGAGATTTATATCGGCGGCTACTCCATCCCCGGTGTCGGCGGTCTGGATTTTTACATCAAGCTGTCCATGACTGGCTCCATCTCTATGGTCAGCAAGTACCATATGCGCATCGGTATTATCGTAGGCTATAATTTGATGAAAGGAAAGATCTGGGAGCCCTATTACGGGGCTACCGATAAGGCATCCTCCTTCAACGCGGAAATTTCCGCGAAGATCTACCTGGAGGTCAAGTTCGGCATTTTTGGCAAGGCTCTGCCGGTGGAGGGTTATCTCTATGGTGAGGTTGGCTTCCAGGCGAAGCTAAAATATACGACATACGAGGAGATAGAGGGCCACTGCAGCCATTTTGCAGGCTGGTTCTTTATGGAGTACGGCTTCAAGCTGAGTTGGGAATTCTTTGGCATTGGAAGCGAGTTGGACTGGAACAAGGAAGTCTACAATGAGAAAAACAGCCCTGTCAAAATCGTGGCTCACTATGAAGATGGTGTAAAATGTGAGGAGTGCACCCGTGATGATCTGACGGGGACCACTTCCGGCAGCCACAGCGCCCTCTTCGGGACCCGGTATAATACCCGGTACGGCTCGTCCTACTATGGCTCCGGCCTGGTCAGCGGCGGCAGCAGTACCGCAAGGGTGAATAATGAACCTATCACTGTCTATTCTTACACTCTGGATGATGATGACAACGCTACGATCACGGATTATTACGGCAATGTGACCAGCCTGACCATTCCCTATACCCTGGATGGCTATCAGGTTGTCGCCATCGGTAAGGAAGCCTTCAAGGACCGCACCGAGCTGAAGACGGTGATCATTCAGGATAATATCACTTCCATTGGCTCCTCTGCTTTCCAGGGCTGCAGCAATCTGCGGACGCTGACGATGTCTGACAATTTGCTGAGCATTGGTGGCAGCGCATTCCGAAACTGTGTCAGCCTGACCACTGTCAGCCTGCCGGATACCATTACGGAGATCGGCAGCTTTACCTTTGCGGGCTGCTCCAATCTGCATAGTGTGAAGCTGCCCGCCAGTGTGACCACCATCGGCGCTTTTGCGTTCATGAACTGTGACCGCCTGAAGAGCATCCATATTCCTGCGAGTTTGGATTCTACCTATGATGCGCACTATAATTATGCGTACAGATATGGCGTGTTCTATGACTGTGACAATTTGACCACTGTTACTTTCGGCGAAGGTACCACCCAGATCCCCAATGGCCTGTTTGCCAACTGTCCTGGCCTGCGGCATATCGATATTCCTGCTACTGTAACTGTGATCGAAGGCAGCGCCTTTGCCGGGTGTGTGAATCTGGAAAGCGTTTCTATGCCGACCGGATTGCTGACGGTTTGCAACAATGCCTTTGAAGGATGCACTTCTCTGACTGCCGTTGACATTCCGGATACGGTAACGGAAATTCAGAAATTCGCATTTGCGAACTGCACCAGCCTGGCGAGGGTCCATATGTCCACCAGTCTGGTCACCATTGGCGGTTTGGCATTCATGGAGTGCGATGCTTTGACCAGCATCCACATTCCCGTTTCCCTGGACTATACAACAGATACGCATTATGATTACAGCTACAAATACGGTCCGTTTGCGTATTGTGACAATTTGTCCACCGTCACCTTTGAGGAGGGTGTTACCCAGATCGCCAATGGCCTGTTTGCCCGCTGCTATGGCCTCGAGAGCATTGTGATTCCTGATACCGTAACTGTGATCGAGGATCAGGCGTTCTACCTTTGCAAGCAGCTGAAGAAGGTCACCTTCTCCTCCAATCTGACCACCATTGGCAGTTCCGCTTTCCAGCTTTGTGATGACCTGACCACCGTTGAGATCCCGGACAGTGTGACCCGAATTGAAAAATTCGCCTTCGCGGAATGCCCGGAGCTTGCCACCGTGAAGCTGTCCAACAACCTGGAGACAATGGGTGCATTTGCCTTTTTTGAATGCGACCTGATCGAGAGCATCCACATCCCCAAGAGCCTGACCTCTACATACGATGCCCACTATGACTACGCGTATCGTTATGGACCGTTCTATGGCTGTGACGGACTGAAAACTGTCACCTTCCAGGAGGGAATGGCAACGATTCCCAATGGCCTGTTTGCCAACTGTCCCGGTTTGGAAACCATTGTGATACCGGATACGGTGACCATAGTGGAGGCGCAGGGGTTCTATAACTGCACCAACCTGCAGAATGTGACCCTTTCCAATAAAATGACGACCATTGGCAACAGTGCTTTTGAAGGCTGCGAAGAGCTGCCTGCCATTGTCATTCCGGACTCGGTAACGTATATCTCCAAGTTTGCCTTTGCTGATTGTATTGCCCTTACGGATGTGAAGCTTTCGTCCAATCTGGAGGGTATGGGTGCCTTTGCCTTCAAGGACTGCGATGCACTGGAAAGCATTTTTATCCCCAAGAGTCTGACCTATACAGATGATGCCTACTATAATTACGTGTACCGTTACGGTGCCTTTGCTTACTGTGATGGGCTGAAAAATGTATCTTTTGAGGAAGGCATGGCTTCAGTGCCCAATGGACTCTTCACCAGCTGCTACGGCCTTGAGACCATCGTCATTCCCGAAACCGTCACTGTGATCGGCGACCAGGCATTCAATGATTGTACCGGACTTGTCAGTGTCACATTGCCGGATGGTCTGGTTGAAATCAAATACAAGGCTTTCGCAAACTGCACCGCACTCCCGGAAATCCTTATTCCCGATTCGGTGAGCGGTATGGGCACATATGTCTTTGAAAACTGCACCAGCCTGGTAAAGGCCAAGCTGCCTGACATCCGGGTGAACCTGATGGAAGGCACCTTCAAGAACTGCACCAGCCTGACGGACATCGTCCTTCCTGATTCGCTGGAGGCAATCCGGGTCAGCGCATTTGAGGGCTGTACGGCACTGCCGCAGATCGTCATTCCCGGGAAGGTGACCGTGATCGAAAAGAACGCCTTCTACAACTGCGACAGCCTGACCGAAATCATCATTCCCGGCAATGTTTTGACTGTGGGTGAAAATGCCTTCCGGGACTGCGATGCTCTGACCGCAGCGGATATTCAGTTTGGTGTAAAGACCATCGGCAATAATGCCTTCTATGATTGCGATGCCCTGCAGACTGTTACCATGGCCAACACCGTCACCTCCATGGGCAGCTACTGCTTCTACCACTGCGATGTACTGAAGGACGTAAAGCTCAGCCTGCGGCTTTCCTCCATTTCCAAGGGTGCGTTCCGGGAGTGTCCTGCCCTGGAGGAGATCGTCATTCCTTACTTCACTACCTCCGTTGCGGATGAGGCTTTCAATTCCAGCACCGGCCTGAAGAAGGTGGTGACCCATGAGAATCTCACCAGCATCAGTTCCTCTGCATTCTCGTATCCTGATCTGACAGTGTTCTACGGAACGGACGGTTCCTATGCGCAGAGCTGGGCAGGGGAGAATGACTTCCAGTTCGTGGTGAATACCGTGGGTTCTACCGGCTGCGAGCTGGTGGAGACCACCCTGGAGATCGCCAAGGGTGCCAGCTATACCCTGAACCTGAATGTGGAGCCCATCGATTTCTGTGATACCATTTATTTTAAGTCCAGCAACACCGACGTGGTTACAGTGGACGACAACGGAACCGTGAAAGCGGTGGGCGTTGGTACTGCCACTGTCAAGATGGTCATTGGCAATTACAGCGCCAGCTGCAAGATCACCGTGACTCAGGGCGTCACCAGGGTCACCCTGAACAAGAGCTCCGTTACCATTTATGTCCCCGATACCTATCAGTTGACGGCAACCGTCAAGCCGGAGGACGCATCCAATCCTACTGTCATCTGGACTTCCTCTGATGAAAGTGTTGCTACCGTAGATGAAAACGGACTGGTTACGGCAGTGGGTAACGGTACTGCCACCATCACCGCCACCTCTGCTGACGGCACGGAGAAGAGCGCCAGCTGTACCGTGACGGTCATTGATCCCGATAATATCCCCGTCAGCTCCATTACCATCAGCGGCGGCAACGTAACGCTGGAGGCCTCCTCCACTTACGCCATCAGCGTGACTGTTAAGCCTAATGATGCGGCGAATGCCGCCATCATCTGGACTTCCTCTGATGAGAGTGTCGCCACCGTGGATGAAAACGGCGTTGTCACTGCGGTAGGCAAGGGCACTGCCACCATCACTGCCACTGCCGCCGACGGCTATGGTGCGACAGCAAGCTTCACAGTCAATGTTTCCAATGATGCATATTACTGCGATACGGTAGAGGAACTGGAAAGCAGCCACAATTACCCCACCAGCTGCACCGATATCTGGGTCTATACCGTTTCCGGTGCGCAGATGCTGTATGTTACCTTCGATGAGCAGACTGTTATGGAAGATGGTTTCGATTACCTGTATATCTATGATGGCGAGGGTAACCTGGTGGGAAAATACACGGGCGAGGAGCTCTCCGGTCAGACGGTGACCGTGGAGGATGAGACCGTGAAGATCCAGATCAAGTCTGATGAGTCGGGTACCGACTGGGGCTTTAAGGTTTCTTCTGTTGAAGCTGTCACTTGTGTCCACAGCTACGAATCGGTTGTGACCGCACCGACCTGCACTGAAGGCGGCTACACCACCCACACCTGCACGCAGTGCGGTGCAGGTTACACCGATACGCAGACGGAAGCCATTGGACATACTGCCGGAGAGACGGTTCAGGAGAATTATTCCGCGCCTACCTGCACGGCAGATGGCGGCTATGATGAGACTGTGTACTGCTCCGTCTGCGGTGAAACCGTCAGCTCCACCCATGTGACCGTGGACGCTGCGGGCCATACCCCCGGAGAAGCGGTCCATACCAATGAAACCGATCCCACCTGCACGGCAGATGGCGGTTATGATGAAACGGTATGCTGCTCCGTCTGCGGTGAAACCATCAGCTCTACCCACGTGACGGTAGAGGCCACCGGACATGCCGGAGGAACTGCTGTTCGCGAGAACTATGTGGCACCCAGTGCGGGACAGGAAGGCAGCTATGATGAGGTTGTCTACTGCAAGCATTGCGGCGAGGAGCTGAGCCGGACCCACTGCACCGTGGAGGGTACACCCGGCGACGTGAATGCTGACGGCTGGATCGACGCCGAGGATGCCGCACTGATCATGCAGTACGAGGTGGGCCTGATCGGCGACGACGGACTGGATGCCGGCGTTGCGGATGTCAACAGCGACGGCTGGATCGACGCGGAAGATGCCGCGCTGATCATGCAGCTGGAAGTCGGCCTGATCGAAGGATTATAATACTGATCACCCGGGGATTTTCCCCGGGTGATTTTATTTACTTCTCTTGCAAATAGGGGTCAATATGATATAATGATTAAGTATGGGTAGCCTTACTTTTGTTTCATAACGGAATTTTGGGGAGGATAGAAAATGAATAAGATGATCAAGCGGTTTTTGTGTTTGGTACTTTCTCTGTGCGTGGTGGTGGGCTTGCTGCCTGCTGTTCATGCACAGGCGGATGAAACGGAGCAGAAGCCTGTTTTTTCACAAAATGAAGATGCGCAGAGTTACAGCCGTTGTGCGTATGTCGTTAATTCCTACCTGGAGGCACTGGATGATGGCGGCTACATGCGGGTGGAATATTCCGCCAGAGTCACCCAGTATGATAACGGCTCCGTACATATTGAGTATTACAGCTCCGACCTGTGTTTCCTTTCCTCCATTGAGCTGGAGTGTGAGCTTCCTATTTTCGGTGGTTTCTACAATGATGGAAGCAGCTATTACCTTGTGTTCGGTGACTATAATGCTTGCGAATGCCCCAATACGGAGGTAATTCGTATTGTGAAATACTCCCATGACTGGCAGCGGCTGGACAGTGTCAGCCTTTACGGCATCAACACGGAAACTGCTTTCAGGGCGGGAAGTCTGCGGATGAGCCACAGCGGGGACCATCTTTATATCCGCACGGCCCACAGAATGTTCCAAAGTGCCGACGGCCTGAACCACCAGGCCAATCTGAGCATTTGTGTGGACACCTCTGATATGAAGGTAACCGATTCCCGTTACGGTGTATCCTGGGTCGGAAGCGGCTACGTCAGCCATTCCTTCAACCAGTTCATCCAGGTGGATGGTGAGGATATCATCGCCGTTGACCATGGCGATGCCTATCCCCGCAGCATTGTGCTGTTCCGGTATGACGGTGCCGCCGGGGATGATTATATGGGTTACCCAGAAAATGTGGACCTGCTGAATATCATTGGAGAGACCGGTGATAACTATACCGGTGCCAGCGTGGGCGGCATGGAGATCTCTGGCAGCCACTATCTGGTTGCCGGAAATTCCATCTTGCAGGATGGATCGGTCGACCTCTTTGGTCAGCGTAATATTTTTGTGATCGCAACGGAAAAGGATGATCTTACCGCTGACGGTGTTACGCTGAATTGGCTGACCAATTACGCGGACGGGGATAACGTTGAGGTTTCCAATCCCCAGCTCGTGAAGGTCAGCGATAACAAATTCTGTATCCTGTGGACGGAAGGGGAGACCCTTTGCTATGCTTTCCTGAATGGCGACGGATCTGTCAATGGCACCGTCTACAAAACCGAGGGTGCTCTTTCGGACTGCAAGCCTGTGGTGGCGGAGGGGAAGATCCTTTGGTATGTGACCTACAATTCCGCGCCGGAATTTTTTATCATCGATACTTTCGCTCCGGAAACGGTCAATACCTTCCACGAGCATTACTATACCTACTCCATCAGTGTTTACCCTACTGAAACCAGGGAGGGCGAGCTGGCGGGAACCTGCATTCCCTGCGGCCTGACCGATTCGGCTGTCCTGCCGGCGGTCAGTGAGGAAGATTACGTCATCGAGATGGTGGTGGAGCCTGGCTGCGAGGAGTGGGGCCAACGGAGGATCACCTGGAAAAATACGGATTACGGCACTGTGAGCTATTTGGAGTGGGTTTTATACACCGGCCACAGCTATGAGGGTGAGGTTATCGTGGTGCCGACCAAGGAGACCGAGGGAAGCTTGCATTTGACCTGCACTTTCTGCGGTACGCAGGAGAATGTCACCTTGCCTGTGCTTGGCCACTGGAGTTACGACCTGGAGATCGTGAAGGAGGCGACCTGCCTGGAAACCGGGTTTGGTATCTACACCTGGAATTCCTGGTTGTATGGCAGCTATTCCTTCGAGGTGGAGCTGCCTGCGGATAACCACAGCTACACGGTCACTTATACGGAAGTCACCTGTACGGAAGATGGATTGGCCATCTATACCTGCCAGCTTTGCGGCCACAGCTATGAAGAGGTTTACAGGTCAGCTTGGGGCCATTGGCATTACTCCTACTGGTATGTTTCCCCCACCTGCACCGAGCAGGGTTATTGGCAGTATGAGTGTCTTGCTTGTGGCGAGATGTGGCAGGATGACTTTACCGATCCCTTGGGTCACACACCAGGCGAGACTGTGATCGAAAATGAAATTCAGGCACAGTGCGGCGAAAACGGCGGACATGATGAAGTTGTTTACTGTACGCTATGCGGTGAGGAGATCAGCCGTACCCATGTAACGGTGGAATCTAAGCCGCACACACCCGGCGAGACTGTGGTCGAAAATGAAATTGCCGCTGACTGCACCACTGCCGGAGGCTATGATGAGGTCACCTACTGCA
>CAZHEG010000008.1:9096-15275 GCA_964531435.1 uncultured Oscillospiraceae bacterium
GGAAGCGGGGGGATATGACGAAGTGGTCATCTGCGCTGTCTGCGGGGAGGAAATCAGCCGCAGCCATGTGACGGTGGATGCCACAGGCCACACACCCGGCGCTGCCGTCCGGGAAAACTATGTTGCTCCCAGCGGAGGGCAGGAGGGCAGCTATGACGAGGTTGTCTGCTGTAAGGACTGCGGAACGGAGCTGAGCCGCACCCATTGCACCGTGGAGGGCCTTCTGGGTGACGTGAACTGCGACGGCTGGGTGGATGCCGAGGATGCAGCGCTGATCATGCAGTACGAGGTGGGGCTGATCGGCGATGAAGATATTATCCTGCATCTTGCGGATGTGAATGCCGACGGCTGGTTCGATGCCGAGGATGCCGCGCTGATCATGCAGCTGGAAGTCGGTTTGATCGACGAATTCTAAAAACAGTAGGGGAGCGGTCTTGTGACCGCTCCCTTTTCTGTGCAAAGAAAACCACCGGCACACTTGCCGGTGGTTTTAACTGGAATCACTGCTCCCAGAAATAATTTCTTCCGATTTTCTTATCGATAGAAAATCTTCCGTTGGAGAGGGTAACCTCGGCGATCACAACCCGTTCGCCGGTTTCCATGGGTTTATCATAGGTGAAATTGTAGATGATGTTATCAATTTCGATCTGGGCCCGGAAGCCGCCGGAGTAGCCGTTGTTGGAGAAGCAGACGACCGACAGCTCGTAGGTGCCATCCTCCATATCCTTCTTGTCGGCATAGTAGATATTTTCGATGGCGATGAGCTCGCCGGGATCGATGATATCCACGTCCAGGTCGCCGCCGCAGGGTGTGATCGAACCGCGGTTGGAGTAATACAGCTCGTATCCGTTTGGCTCGATGCAGTGGGCATCAAAATCGTTGAGGTTGACTTCTGTATCGTTCCACTGAATGGAAAAACGCAGATCACCGTCCACATTGCCGCCGGCTGCGATCACGTTATCGATGATATCCTGGCTGTAAAGGGTGTGGGCCAGCATGAGCACCGCCACACAGCTGGCAACCGCATAGGACATCAGGTGGGAAAGCTTTTTATGGGCATTGATCTTTTTCTTTTGTTTTTCCCGGGAGTAGCTGCTGTCCTCCTCATTTTCGGAGGTGGGCTCGCTGGAATATTCGTTGGGCAAGGGAGGATATTCCTCCGGAGGCGGTGTGATCTCCGGGGCAGTGATGTGATCCGACTCCTGAGCCGGGTACAGTTCTGCTGCGGTATGAAATTCGCCGCCTGCCAGTTTGATTTCTTCCTTCATAGGCAATTACAGCATCCGGGCGGTCACTTCGTATGGATATCCAGCTGGGGATAGGGGAAGGAGATGTTATGCTTATCGAAAGCGATCTTCAGCTCCCGGTTCAGGATCCGGCGGCCGCTGTAAATATTCTTTTCATCCACATCCGCAACAATGCGCAGGACAACGGAGGAATCGGAAAGAGATTCGACGCCGCAGCACTTGATCCCGCCGTTGAAAACGTCGGAATGCTTGTCCTTGATGTCAGCGAGAATCTGTTCAAGAATGGGATCCAGCTTCTCCAGATCGGTATCGTAGGAGATGCCCACATCGCAGACGGTTACAGAGCGGTAATTGGAACGGTTCAGGATGTTCTTCAGGTCGGAATTGTTGATGATCTTCACGTTTCCACCGGAATCCTCCAGGCTCAGGGTACGGATACCGATTTCCTTGACGGTGCCGCGGAAGCCATCAACCTCAATGATATCGCCGATATTGTATTCGTTCTCAAACAGGATGAATACGCCGGTGACCAGGTCGGCGACCAGACTCTCCGCGCCAAAGCCCAGAATCAGGGCGATGATGCCGATGCTTGCGAAAATGGTGCTGACATCCACACCGATGATGCTGAGTACCCAGCAGAAACCCACCAGAACGGTGGCATACTTGATCATGCTGGAGATGATGTTGGCGACGGTAGCGACACGGCCGTTCTTCTTACGGAAGTGATCCACGATCATCAGAATGACATTGCGCAGCACTGCAAGGAAAATGATCGCGATGACGACCTTCACCACGGTTTCGATGCTCAGGGTGATCATGGCGCTGAAATCATCAAACAGATTGGTGACGGCGCCGATCACGGTGATGATGATCAGCACAGCAAGGGGAATCAAAACCTTTTTGAATAAGAAATCCTTGTCAATTTTCATGCTCTTTCTCTCCTTATAGATGATTAATGTGATGAAATCCGTGTTTTTTCACCAATTTCAGTTTAGCATACGGCATTCCTGAAAGCAAGATAAATAACGGCAGAATATCCTTAATTTTTTCTTTGCATCCTCAGTGTGCTTGTGCTATAATATGGCAGCGACTAACTACGATGCGAGGTATGACCATGAATACAAAAGAAATCGGCGAGATCCGGCGGCATCTGCGGCGGGACCGCAGCAACATTACAAAAATCTATGGCTGCTACGTCAATGACAATAAAGAGATCATTTCCCAGTTTTCCGCTTCCACCGGAATGATGAGCGAGAACGAGGGTGAGAAATATTTCGGCCTGCTGAAGCGGGTGCTGTCCGGCACCATCGGCCGGAACCTGATCGATATCAATTTCCGCACCGCCCAGGTCGCGGGCTCCGAGGAGCACGGACTGCTGATGGGGCTGCGGGAAACGAAATTCAGCGACGATGAGAAGCGGGAGAGCTTCCTGAAAAAGGTCATTGATTCCGTTTCTTTGGAATCCTCTTATCTGGTTTTGATGGGCTGCGACAGCTACGATGTGCCGTTCAAGAGCAAGGATGATGAGACCCAGGCGGACAATTCCGGGGAAGTATACACCTTCCTGGTGTGCGCTATCTGCCCTGTGAAGCAGACCCAGCCCAAGCTTCACTATGTACCCGAGGAAAAGCTGTTCCACGACGGCGGAATGCTCAACACCGTATCCGCGCCGGAGCTGGGTTTCCTGTTCCCGGCATTTGACAACCGGGCGACCAATATTTACAACGCCCTGTACTATACCCACAGCCCCAAGGAGAACCATGAGGCTTTTGCGGATGCCATCTTCAATACCGCCATCCCCAAGCCTGCGTTCCAGCAGAAGCAGTCCTTCGCGGCGATTTTGGGCAATGCCCTGGAAGAGGAATGCAGCCTGGATGTGGTGCAGACGGTGCATGATCAGCTGTGCCAGCGCATCGCCATGCACAAGGAGGCGAGAGTCGCCGATCCGCTGCTGGTGAGCAAGGATGAGGTGAAGGAGGTTCTCAGCTCCTGCGGCGTGTCTGAGCCTCACATCGCAAAGTTTGGCATTGACTATGATGAGGCCTTCGGCCACGAGGCGGATGTTTATCCGAAAAATATCATCGATGACAAGCACTTTGAGATCACCACACCGGATGTTTCCATTAAGATCGCACCGGACCGGGCGGATATGATCGAGACCCGGGTAATCGGCGGCGTGAAGTACATTCTGATCCCTGCGGATGAAGCGGTGGAGGTCAACGGCGTTTCCATCCATATCGGAGAGAAAGATACGGCGAATGTTTGACATTTCCTGAAATATGGAATATAATAGCCGAAAAGAGTGAGGTGAACCGGTGTGAAACGCTATCATCAGTATAAAATGGATTTTGAGGGCAGGGGCGTTCAGTGGTCCGCTGTCTGCATGGGTGTGGCCATCTTCCTGTCCGCGCTGTATTATTTGGGCATCCGGAATATGAAGGATGTAGGCGGGCTGGAGCTGCTGGTATGCCTGTGGCTGCCTGTGATCGCGGGAGTCGCTTATCTGGTGCTGCTGCGGATCGTCCGGTTTAATGCTCCGGGGGTTTACGCCATCTTCGGCGCGGCCTTCTGCGTGATCCTGATTCTGAGCAGCTTCGTCAGCGGCAGCGCCCTGCGGATGATCATCGGAATCCCTGCGTATCTGATCTGCGGTGCGGCACTTCTGATCGTGGTTGGGGGGTATTTTCCGGCCCGGCTGCCTGCGGTGCTGCTGTTCGGCATTGCCATTGGCCTTCGGGTGATCCTCTTTGACCTTGGTCGGCTGTCCATCACCCAGTGGATCGAAGAGGGTGCGCAGCTTTTTATGCTGGCCGCCTTTATGTTCCTGCCTTTGGGCTTGAAATCTATAAACAAGAAGGAGCTCCCTTGACGGGAGCTCCATTTTTTATGGGTTTTATTCGGATGCCTTGATGATGCTTACGATGAGATCCGCGGCTTCCTCAACGCCGATGACAGCGGTATTGAGGCAGATGTCATAGTTTTCCGCGGCACCCCAGGTGCGGCCGGTGTAATGCTGGTAGTTCAGCTTGCGGCGCTTATCCTTTTCCGAAAGGCGGGTCTCGGGGCTTTTCTCGGATTCGCCGTAAAGACGGACGATGCGGTCGGCACGGAAGGGGAGATCGGCATGGATGTAGGCGTGGAGGGCGTCGCTGCGGTCCTTCAGGATGTAGTCTGCATTGCGGCCAACGATGACACAGGGGCCCTTTTCCGCAAGCTGCAGAATGATGCTGCACTGAATATTCCACAGGAAATCAGCAGTGGACATGCCGTTCATAACGCCGGGAACGCCCTGGGGGGCGAATGCGTAGGCAAACAGGCTCTTACCGGGGGCATGCTCACTCTGTTCTTCAACATACTGAGGGGCGAAGCCGGACTCCAGGGCAACCTGCTCCACCAGCTCCTTATCGTAGAACGGAATGCCCAGCTTCTGGGCAACCAGACGGCCAACGCTGCGGCCGCCGCTGCCAAACTGGCGGCTGATGGTGATGATGTTCTTCTTCATGAGAATACCTCCCTGCCTTTTTTGTTTATTATAGCATTCTGCACAGGATATGTCAAAGGGTAGGGGAGAAAAATGTGTATCATTACAGACAACCGGTATTTTCCCCACCACGATGCCGTGGTGGGGAAGCCTATCGCTAACATTACATCTGGTGCTCCTCGGCGCAGTTATCCACCACGCGCATCCCCATTTCTCCCGGTTTTGCCACCCGGAACAGGGCGATACTGGTGTGGTCGAATTTCGGACAGATCCGCTCTTCGGGATCAAGGCGCAGGTCTTCTGTTTCATTTTTCTTCATTTTTCATCCCTCCCCATCTATGTTTTGCGGAATTGAATATATTATGCAAAGCTATAAAGGCAGTATTACAGCAAAATTCCCAACAAAACCATGAAATACGTGAAGATTTATGTTGATAATGATTGGAGAAGGTGATATACTGTATATGATTCTATTACGAAAGGAACTGTGAATCCTATGGTCAATCTTCGCGCAATGCCTTATAATCTTTCCGATGCTGATATTCAGTGGGTGGAAAATACCATCGCCTCCATGTCCGATGAGGAGAAGGTCGGTCAGCTGTTCTGGCAGCTGTGCCTTTCTGATAATGAGCAGTATCTGGGCCATCTGATGGGCACCTATCACATCGGCGGCTGCCGCTACAACGGCATGCCCGGACAGAAGGTTCTGAACCAGAACCGTGCCATCCAGAAGAGCACCAAGATCCCCGCTTTCATCGCCTGCAATCCCGAGCAGGGCGGCAGCGGTGTCTGCAACGACGGAACCGCAGTTGCAGCACAGGTCAAGATCGGCGCCACCGGCAAGACCGAATATGCACAGGCTATGGGCCGCATCTCCGGCGCGCAGATCAAGGCCACCGGCTGCAACATGGCATTTGCGCCTGTTGTTGACATTACCTATAATTGGGAGTGCGAAGAGGTCCTGTCCCGTGCATACGGCAACGATCCCAAGCTGGTCGCCACC
This sequence comes from uncultured Oscillospiraceae bacterium, assembly GCA_964531435.1. Taxonomy (GTDB): domain Bacteria; phylum Bacillota; class Clostridia; order Oscillospirales; family Oscillospiraceae; genus Faecousia. The sequence goes on from CAZHEG010000008.1 coordinate 14,828, forward strand.
ATGGGCAAGGCGTTCATGGACGGCCTGCATGAGACCGAAGGCGTCTACTGCTGCGCCAAGCATTTCCCCGGCAACGGTCAGGACTACCGTGATGCTCACGTTTCCAACAACATCAACCACTTCGGTTATGAGGATTGGATGGCTTCCTACGGCCACGTTTACAAGACTCTGATCGACGGCGGTCTGGATGCTATTATGGGCGGCCACATCATGATGCCCACCTATATGCAGGAGCTGAATCCCGACATCACCATGGACGAGATGATGCCCGCCACCCTGTGCCCCGAGATCATGACCGGCCTGCTGCGTGACAAGCTGGGCTTCAACGGCATGGTGGTCACCGATGCTTCCCACATGGTGGGTATGACCAACCGGATGAAGCGCGCTGACATGCTGCCCGCCGCCATCAACGCCGGCTGCGATATGTTCCTGTTCTTCAACGATCCCG
>CAZHEG010000009.1:0-15177 GCA_964531435.1 uncultured Oscillospiraceae bacterium
GCCAATTTGGAGCTGCCCAAGTATGGCCTGGTGACCTTTACCTGGGGCAATGTTTCCGGCGTTGACCGGGAGAAGGGCCTGATGGTCATCAAGCCCAGCGGTGTGGAATATGATAACATGACCCCTGAGGATATGGTTGTGGTGTCCCTTGCCACCGGCGAGAAGGTGGAGGGTAAGTGGAAGCCCTCTTCCGATACCGCCACCCATGTGGCGCTGTACAATGCATTTCCGAATATCGGCGGCGTTGTCCACACCCATTCCCGCTGGGCAACCAGCTGGGCACAGGCCGGCCGGGATATCCATGCCTACGGCACCACCCACGGCGACTATTTCTACGGCACCATTCCCTGCACCCGGAAGATGACCCCTGCCGAGATCGGCGGCGAGTATGAAAAGGAAACCGGCAATGTGATCATCGAGACCTTCAAGGACCGGCAGATCGAGGCCGACCATGTCCCCGCCGTGCTGGTCCACAGCCACGGCCCCTTCACCTGGGGCACCGATGCCCACAACGCGGTGCATAATGCCGTGGTTCTGGAGGAGCTGGCATTCATGGCATTCCATACCGAGGCCATCACCCCCGGCAAGGAAACCATGCAGCAGGAGCTGCTGGACAAGCACTACCTGCGCAAGCACGGAAAGAACGCCTACTACGGTCAGGGCTGACCGCCATAAAAGCAAGCATAGGGGAGGGTCACAGACCCTCCCCTTATGAATTTGGGGTTGAAATTTCACGAAATATGGGATAGGATAGAGAAAATCCAAAGGAGGTAATGATTATGGATGCAAAGAGCATTATGAAGATCTTCGAGGAAACGGCCTACGTCCGCATGGGCGGAAGCAGCGAGGAGCTGAAGGCTGCCCAGTATCTGCAGGAAAAGTGCGCGGAGCTGGGGCTGGAGGCCACCATTGAGCCCTTTGAGGTGGATATGGCGGCCATTGAAACGGCCCAGCTTCTGGTTGACGGCAAGGAGATCACCTGCAAGGGCTATCTGAATGCCGGCAGCGGCGAGGTGGAGGCACCCCTTTATTATCTTCGCAGCAACGACAGCTTCAGCCTGTCCCAGTGCAAGGGAAAGATCGTCATGATCGACGGATACCTGGGCTACTGGATGTACCAGGACCTGCTGGAAAACGGCGCGGTTGGCTTCATTACATATGACGGTAACGCAAACTATGCGGATTTCGACATCGACCAGCGGGAGCTGCGCAGCTATGTCAGCAAGGGAGTAAAGATTCCCGGCGTCAACATCAACGCCAAGTCTGCCATTGAGCTGATCAAGCAGGATGCCAAGACTGCCAAAATCACCCTGAAGCAGGAAGAATATAAGGGAACATCCCACAATGTGATCCTGGATCTGCCCGGCGAAACGGATGAATACATCGTCCTGACGGCACACTATGATTCCACATCCCTTTCCCAGGGTGCCTATGACAATATGTCCGGCTCTGTGGGCATTCTGGGCGTTGCGGAGCATTTTTCCTCTCATTCCCACCGCTACGGCCTGCGCTTCATCTGGTGCGGCAGCGAGGAGCGGGGCCTGCTGGGCTCCAAGGCCTACTGCGCCGCCCATGAGGAGGAGCTGGGCAAGGTGGTGCTGAACATCAACCTGGATATGATCGGCTGCATCATGGGCAAGTTTATTGCCTGCTGTACCACCGAGGAGGCTCTGACCCATTACATCCGCTACATGGGCAGCGAGCTGGGCTGGCCCATCACCGTGCGGCAGGATGTCTACTCCAGCGATTCCACACCCTTTGCCGACAAGGGCGTGCCTGCCCTCAGCTTTGCGCGGATCGCCCCGGGCAACACCGCTACCATTCACAACAGCTATGACACCATGGCCGTGATGAAGGGCGGGCAGATGGTGGAGGATATCGGTTTTATCACCGCTTTCACAGAGCGGATGGCCAATGCCAGGCAGTGCCCTGTGGGAAAGAAGATCCCCGACAATATGAAGGAGAAGTTGGATATCTACCTGACCCGGAAGAGAGACAAGTAAAAAAGCAGGGGAGGAACTTTCGTTCCTCCCCATTTTCATGCCCGTTACAGCTGCGTCAGCGCCAAATAAAGCAGTATGCAATGGACGGCAAGCATCAGCGGAATGCTGACGGTGAATTTTTTGTGCTTCGTCTTGTGTCGGACGGCATACATGCCCAGCAGGGAACCAAGACTGCCGCCAACGGCGGCGACGGTCAGCAGGGTGGCTTCCGGGATGCGCCAGGCTCCCTTTTTGGCTTTTTTCTTATCCACCAGCATAAGAATGAAGCCCAGCGCATTTACTATCAACAGGTAGATGTAGACAAGTTCCATAATAATTTCCTTTCCGGAGGGTGAAGTATGAAAAAATGCTGTTTGCTTGTATGTGTGCTGTTTCTTCTCACCGGGTGCAGCTCGGCTGAGACCTTTGAAACGGTGGCGGACGAATATGTTCAGTCGGTGATGCGCCAGGAGATGACCGTTTCGGTGGCGGTGGAGCCGGGGACGGAAGCGATCGAGGGTGCCAGCGGTACCATTTACCTCTGCGACGGATATGAGGTCACGGTGGAGGTCATGCAGTCCGGCAACCTCAGCGCCACATTGCGGGAGGTGACCGGATATACCGCTGACCAGCTGACGGTGATCGAGACCGCCGCCGGCAGCATGAAGCGGTATGAATGTGCCTTCAGCAGTGCCGGAGAGGGGGGCGACCTGGTGGGCCGGACGGTGATCCTGGATGACGGCGTGTGCCACTACTGCGTTACGGTGGCGGCGCCCGCTGACGATGCCCAGGCGCTGATGCCGGCCTGGAACGCGATTTTTGACTCCATTACATTGAGCTGAGCCGATCCCACGGGTTTTCCGTGGGATCTTTTTTGTCTGCATTCAATATAGCTTCATTTTGATGCCTTGTCAATGAAACGTTAATTTGCTTTTTTCGGTGCTTTGTGATATCCTATTGCAAACAGGAGGGAATACTATGCTGAATATCGGTTGTCACCTGTCCGCTTCCGGCGGCAATGTTGCTATGATCAAAACTGCCGTGTCCATCGGCGCCAATACATTCGCGTTCTTTACCCGCAATCCAAGAGGCTCCAAGGCCAAGGCGGAGGACCCTGCCGACTGCGCTGCCGCCCTGGCACTTTTGAATGAGCTGGAGTTTGCGCCCCTGGTTGCCCACGGCAGCTATACCATGAATCTGTGCACCGCCGATCCGGCGGGAAGGGAATTCGCCGCGGATATCCTTTGCGATGACCTGCGGCGCATGGCAGCCCTTCCGGGTAATTTCTATAATTTCCATCCCGGCTCCCATGTGGGGCAGGGTACCGACGCGGGAATCGACTATATTGCTGCCGCGCTGAAAAAGGCACTGGAGCCTGGGTATCCCGTAACGGTGCTGCTGGAGACCATGGCGGGCAAGGGCAGCGAGATCGGCGGACGCTTTGAGGAGCTGAAGCAGATCATCGACGCGGTGGGAAGCAGCAGTGTGGGCGTGTGTTTGGATACCTGCCATGTCTACGACGGCGGATATGACATTGTGAATGATTTGGATGGCGTTCTCAGGGAATTTGACCGGGTGGTGGGCCTGGACCGGCTGAAGGCACTGCACTTAAACGACTCCAAAAATCCCTTTGCCAGCCACAAGGACCGCCATGAGCGCATCGGCGAGGGAAGCCTTGGGACTGTTGCCTTTGAGCGGATCGTAAACCATCCCCTTTTGAAGGACAAGCCTATGATCCTGGAAACCCCCAACGAGCTTCCGGGTTATCAAAAAGAAATCGAAATGCTTAGAGGCCTGCAGGCCTGAGCCTGAGCAATTTTGCGGAAAGGAGGTGCCTCAATGGACATTATTCTGCATATCGTATCCACTGCGGAGGATGCCTATATCAACGTATACACCCAGATCCTGCGCTATCTGCTCCCCATCCTAGGGGCTCTGCTGCTTTGCCGCTGCGCACTGCCGCTGCTGACCTTCCGGCGGGAGCCGGAGATCTGGGCGTGGCTGAACCTGCCCGGCGAGCGGAAGGCCATCACCCACTGGGAAAATGTCATCGGGCGCAATAAGCACTGCGATGTGGTGCTGGAGCTGGCGACGGTGTCCCAGAACCATGCGGTGCTGACCCGGTATGACGATGGAAGCTGGACCATTGAGGACAACCATTCCAAGGGCGGCGTCCGGGTCAACGGCAAAAAGGTGCACATCTGCGCCCTGGAGCCGGAGGACGTGATCACCATCGGCGGCATCGACATGACGCTGCAGCCCATTTCCCGCCGGCAGGAGATCAAGCTGGCGAAGCTGCGCACCAAGGCCACCAACGGCTTCAATTCAATAGCCAATGTGCTGCTGTTAACGGTAGTCCAGTTTCTTGTCTGCCTTGCCTATCTTTTTGGGGTGGACAGCCAATATGCCGGCTCGGTTCTGACCGGCTTTGCGGGTATCGCGGTGTGCCAGTGGGCGCTGCTGGCGCTGTACCTGGTCATCCGCAAGCCATCCTTTGAGGTGGAGACCCTGGCCTTTTTCATGTGCACCATGGGCATGGCGGCTATCTGCGCCGTGAAGCCCGGGGAGGCGGGAAAACAGGTGCTTGCCATCATCCTGGGCCTGGTGATTTTTCTGTGTGCAGGCTGGGCCCTGCGGGATCTGGAGCGGGCCAAGAAGATGCGTTATCTTGCCGCGGTGGGCGGCGTGGGACTTCTGATCGTCACACTGCTCTTCGGCGTCGAGTACAACGGCGCGAAAAACTGGCTGATGATCGGCGGAATGTCCTTTCAGCCCTCGGAGCTGAGCAAGATCTGCTTCGTTTTCGTGGGCGCGTCTACCATGGACCGGATCATCAGCAAGCGGAACCTGATCATGTTCATTGTTTATTCCGTGGCGATCTGTGCCTGTCTTGCGGTGATGAACGATTTCGGAACGGCACTGATCTTTTTCGTTGCGTTTCTGGTCATTGCGTATATGCGCTCCGGCAGTGTGGGTACATTGGCCCTTGCCTGTACGTCATTGGGCTTTGCGGGGGTCATCGCGGTGAAGATCGCGCCCCATGCCCTGAGCCGCTTTAAAACATGGCGCCACATTTGGGAGGATCCCCTGGGAGCCGGCTACCAGCAGACCCGGGCGCTGATGTGCATCGCTTCCGGCGGTTTGTTTGGCCTGGGAGCGGGCCAGGGCTGGCTGAAGAGGGTATTTGCCGCCGACTGTGACATTGTTTTCGCCACACTTTGCGAAGAGTGGGGGCTGATCATCGCGGTGATGCTGGTGGTGTGCATTCTCACCCTGGGCCTGTTTGCCCTGCGCAGCGCGGCAGTTCAGCGCAGCAGCTTCTATGCAATCGGCGGCTGCGCCGCGGCGGCGATTCTGCTGGCACAGACCATCCTGAATGTGCTCGGCACAGTGGATGTGCTGCCTCTGACCGGCGTGACCTTTCCCTTCGTGTCCAACGGCGGCTCCAGCATGATGGGCGTATGGGGCCTTCTGGCCTTTGTCAAAGCCGCCGATACCCGGCAGAACGCAAGCTTTGCTGTCCGCCAATCCAAAGAGGGGAGGCCTGACAGTGAATAAAGTGATTCGACGCGCCGGCATCATGCTGGTGCTGGTACTGGTACTCGCCGGGGGAATGGGCGTCTTTATCGCCGACTATCTGGCGCATTCCGGCGACTGGGTCATGGAGGCTGGCTCTCCCCATGTTTACACCGATTACAGCAGCATCTGCGGTACGGTCACGGACCGCATCGGCATTATGCTGATGGATACTGCCGACGGGCGTGTTTACACCGAAAATGAAACCCTGCGAAAGTCCGTCATCCACTGGCTGGGTGACCGGCAGGGGAATATCTCTGCTCCCATTATTTCTTACTACGCAGCGAAAATGACCAAGCACGATGTGGTGAACGGCCTGTATGTTTACGGAAACATTGGCGGCCAGATCACACTGACCCTCTCCGCTAAGGTCCAAAATGCTGCGCTGGAGGCTATGGGCAGCAGTAAGGGCACCGTGGCGGTGTACAATTATAAGACCGGCGAGATCCTCTGCGCCGTCACCACCCCCACCTTCGACCCGGATCATCTCCCGGACATCGCCGGCGACACTGAGGGCATCTATACCGGTGCCTATATCAACCGCTTTCTGAAATCCACCTACACCCCCGGCTCGGTGTTTAAGATCGTCACCCTCGCTGCGGCGCTGGAGACCATCGACGGCATTGAGGAGCAGAAGTTCGAATGCACCGGTTCCGTCAGCTACGGCATCGATACCGTAACCTGCATGAAGGCCCATGGAAATCAGAGCCTGAAGCAGGCATTCCGTAATTCCTGCAACTGCGCCTTTGCGGCCATCGCTGACCAGCTGGGCGGAGAGAAATTGCAGCAGTATGCCGTGGCTCTGGGCGTCACATCAGCCGTCAGCTTTGACGGTGTGACCAGCGCGGCGGGCAGCATTTCCGCGGCAGGGGAGGCGGATGTTATGGTGGCCTGGAGCGCCATCGGACAGCACAAGGATCTCATTAACCCCTGCTCCTTCCTTACCATGGTGGGAGCCATCGCGGGGGGCGGCAGCGGCGCGGTGCCCTACATTGTGGAGTCCATCGACGGTGGAAGCTGGGGGCGGTATGAAGCTGCCACCCAGTATACCCAGCAGCTGATCTCTCCGGAGACTGCGGCGAAGCTTGGGGAGATGATGCGCTACAATGTGGAGAGCTATTACGGCGACGAGAATTTTGCCGGGCTGACTGTCTGCGCAAAATCCGGCACTGCGGAGGTGGGCAGCAGCAACAACGCCCTGTTCACCGGCTTTGTCACGGATGATGAATACCCCCTGGCATTTATCGTGGTGGTGGAGGACGGCGAGTACGGACGCACCACCTGCATCCCCATTTTGTCGGAGGTTCTTGCCGCCTGCAAGGAAGCTCTGGACAACGGTTAAATTATCAACACCTCCGGCATATATTGGTGCCGGAGGTGTATTTTTATGTGCCGGAAAAATCAGCTGTGCGGCAGTGCCCTGATCGCCTTTGGGCTGGGCCTGCTGGTGGGGATTCTGCTGGAGTCGGGATTTTTCAGTTTTCTCATTGGCATCGGCATCATGGGACTTGGCTGCTGGTGCATGGGGAAGCGGTAACGGAATTTTATCATTCCTTCGGTCATAAACCTGTCCACCCGCGCATATGCTTTAGTAGCATATGCAGGATAAGGAGTGATCCGAATGGAAATCAAATTCAATTCAACGGCCTGCCGGTGTCTGCGCCCCATACTGAGCCAGGTCCAGCTGCGGGAGCAGACCCAGGAGGTCCGCCTGCCGGACACCATGCCGGACATTGGGCGGGTTTTGGGCTGCTGGGGTGTGAGTGTACTTCGCGGAAAAGAGTGGCGCAGCGCGGCGGTGAGCGCCGCTGGGGGCGTGATGGCGTGGGTGATGTACGCGCCGGAGGATGGGTCCGAGCCAAGGACTCTGGAGGCTTGGCTGCCCTTTCAAATGAAGTGGGACATCCCCGAAACGGAACGGGACGGATTTTTGTGTATCAGCCCGGTGCTGAAGAGCATTGACGCCCGTTCTACCTCCGCCCGGAAGCTGATGGTGCGGGCCAATGTCAGCACCTGGGCACAGGCGATGGAGAATGGGGAACAGGCTGTCTATGAGCCCGGGGACCTTCCCGAGGATGTTCAGCTGCTGAAGGCATCCTATCCCATGGAGCTGCCCCAGGAATTTGGGGAGAAGATGGTATCCCTGGAGGAGGAACTGACCCTTCCCGGTAATTACCCCCCGGTGGAGAAGGTGCTGCGGTATGAAGTGACACCTGTCATTACGGAGCAGCGGGTGATGGCATCCCGGCTGATCTTCCGGGGCAAGGCTATGCTTCACATGATGTACATGAGCGGCGGAAGGATCTGCGTTTGGGATACGGAGGTTTCCTTCTCCCAGTATGCGGACCTGGACCGGGACTATGGCAGCAGCGCTGTTGCCGTCATCACCCCGGTGCTGACCAATCTGGAGCTGGAGAGCAGCGAGGGAAAGCTGATGTTCAAATGCGGCATAACCGCCCAGTTCGTGATCTACGACCGGGTGATGGTGGAGCTGACGGAGGATGCCTACTGCCCCCACCGGGGTGTGAAGCTGGAGCACCGGGAGCTGGAGCTTCCCGCCCGGCTGGACAGCAGCTCCGTGCAGCTTCAGGCCGCCCAGACCCTGGATGCCGATGCTATGCAGGTGGTGGATGTAAGCTGGCTGCCGGATCACCCCCGGGAGAACGGCGATGGGCTCACATTGGCTGGGACTTTCCAGATCCTCTACTACGATGCCGCCGGAAATCTGCAGTGTACGCCTGCCCGTTACGAGATGACCCATGATATGAAAACCGGCAGCGGGGCGGTGGTCAGCGGCCTTGTCCGGCCCGACGGAACGCCCCAGGGGATGGTGACCGGGCAGGGGATGGAGGTCACGGCCCCCTTCCGCCTGGATACCTGGGTGAGCAGCAGAAATGCCCAGCCGATGGTTGCGGGCATGGAGATCGGAGAAGCGGAAATGCGGGACCCGGCCGGGCCGTCGCTGATCCTGCAGCGCTACCACAGCGGCAGGCTTTGGGATGTGGCGAAGGACTGCGGCTCCACCGTGGAAGCAATCCGGGCCGCCAATACACTGGAAAACGATCCCAGCCCCGGACAGATGCTTCTGATCCCTATCTCCTGAAGGAATAATAAAAGACCGCCGTCCTGGGGGAGAGCCGGGACGGCGGTTTGGTGGTTTATTGTCGCGCTCCGGGGTTGTCCACCTGTTTCTAGCTTAGCGGATGCCGGGCGGCGAATGCAAGGCAATTGTGTCGAAAATGCTATCAAAATTTGCTTTCATCGTATACTGCGCGGATGCCGCCAATGAATTTTGGACGGGTGCGGGCGCAGACGATCCGTGCTTCACCTACACACCTTTGAGCAATGCGTACCGGGACAGCAACCTCCTTCAGGTGCATGCCGATGAGGGTGTCACCGATGTCAAGACCTGCGTGGGCACGGACATGCTCCACCGCGGCAGGGTGGCAAAGCCCCGCATACGCGGCGGTGGCGAAGGAACCGCCTGCTTTGGGCTGTGGAACCACATTCACTTCCTCCAGGCCGTACTGCCGCGCGGCTTCTGCCTCAATGATGATGGCCCGGTTCAGATGCTCGCAGCATTGGGCGGCGACGTATACCCCATGCTCCCTGGCGGCAGCGCTGATGCCCGCCCAAATGGCCTGGGCCACCTCCGGGGCCGAGTGGGTGCCGATCCTGCTTCCCAGCACTTCGCTGGTGGAGCAGCCTACTACCAGGATCTGCCCCGGAAGCAGCCTGGCTTCCTCCAGAAGCTGGCTTGCGGCTGCGTAGCTTTCATTTTTTATTTTATCCAATGGAAAATCCCTTCCTTCTAATTCTTCGTCAATGATCCTGTTAACATTATAATTCAGCCGGAACGGAAAATCAACAGGCGCAGCCATTTTGCCTGGCTGCGGAGGCGTCCAGACAGGAAGAATTGTAATGCTTGCCATCAGCTCTTGAATGTGGTATATTGAATACAAATCAGGACATTGAGCACAGGGGAGGGAGCATCGTGAATGCCGAATTGCTGGCACGCCTGAAAGGGATCACGGAAGAGGAACAGGCGATTCTTCACGGCAGGACCACCATTGACCGGGATATTTATATGCAGGGCCAGGACAATACCGTCAACGCGAAGAAGCTGCTTTCCTCCGGCAAGCTGATCACCGTTCGCCCCCACACCCGGTTTATCCACTTCCCGGAGCACACCCACGATTATGTGGAAGTGGTGTATATGTGCACCGGCCAGACCACCCACATTGTCAGCGGGAAGAAGATCATCCTGAAACAGGGAGATCTGCTGTTCCTGAGCCAGAGCGCCACCCATGAGGTGTGCAGGGCGGGGGAGGCGGACGTGGCGGTGAATTTTATTGTTTTGCCGGATTTCTTCGCCAACACCCTTTCTGTGATCGGAGAGGAGGAAACACCCCTGCGGCGGTTCCTGGTGGACTGCCTTTGCGGGCAGAATACCGGGCCCGGATACCTGCATTTTGCCGTTTCCGAGGTGGTTCCCGTACAAAACCTGGTGGAAAATCTGCTTTGGACGCTGCTTCATGAAACCCCAAACAAGCGGAAAATGAGCCAGATGACCATGGCGCTGCTGTTTATGCAGCTGCTTGGAAACACGGAAAAACTACTGACGGACGGCCAGGAGGATGCGGCGATCCTGAAGGTGCTTCGCTATGTGGAGTCGGGCTATACCGGCGGAAGCCTGCAGGAGCTGGCCCAGATGCTTCACTATGATGTTTCCTGGCTCTCCCGTGAGATCAAACGGAAAATCGGAAAGACCTATACGGAAATCGTCCAGGAAAAGCGGCTTGCCCAGGCGGCATTTCTGCTGAAGAATACGGACAGAAATGTTTCGGATATCTCCAACGCGGTGGGATATGAAAACGTCAGCTACTTCCACCGTATCTTCGCGCAAAGCTACGGGAAATCCCCCAAGCACTACCGGGATGAACGGTAAGTGCAAGAGAGGACACTTTTTTAGAAAAGATAAGACCTCCCATTCCGACTGCCCCTGTGATAAACTGGTGGTAATCGGGAAAGGAGGTCTTTTCTTTGCGTTATTATTTGGCAATCGACATCGGCGCGTCCTCCGGGCGGCATATCATCGGCTGGCAGGAGAACGGAGCCCTTCAAACCAGGGAAGTCTACCGTTTCCCCAACGGTGTCCACGAGGAGAACGGACACCTGGTGTGGGATGTGCGGAAGCTGTTTATCCATGTGGTATGGGGTATTATGGAGTCGTTCCGGCAGTACCCTGAAATTGAGAGCCTGTCCATCGACACCTGGGGTGTGGACTATGTGCTGCTGAAGGATGGGCAGGAGCTGCTGCCCGCCTACGCCTACCGTGACAGCCGCACGGAAAAGGTTATTCCGGAGGTACATGAGAGAATTTCCTTTGCGGACCTGTACAGCCGCACCGGCTGCCAGTTCCAGCCCTTCAACACGGTTTACCAGCTTTACGATGACAAGCTGAGGGGACGGCTGGAGGCGGCAACGGATCTGTTGATGATGCCGGAGTATTTGATGTACAAGCTCTGCGGCGTCAAGGCACAGGAGTACACCAATGCCACCACCATGGGCATGGTGAATGCGAGCACCGGGGAATTTGACCCGGAGATCGTGGACGCGCTGGGTTACCCCAAACACCTGTTTCCCAAGCTGAGCCAGCCCGGCACGGTGCTGGGAATGCTGCGGCCGGAGATCGCGGCTGCTGTGGGAGGAAACTGCAAGGTGGTTCTCTGCGCTACCCACGATACCGGCTCCGCCGTGGAGGGAATCCCAATGGAAGGGAACCACCCCTATATCTCCTCCGGCACCTGGAGCCTGCTGGGTGTTAAGACAACAAAACCCATCACGGATGCAGGAAGTGAAACCGCCAATTACTCCAACGAGGGCGGTGTGGGCTACAACCGATACCAGAAGAACATCATGGGCATGTGGCTGGTGAACGAGCTTCAGCGGGAGCTGTGCCCGGAGCTTACCTTCCCTGAGATCGTGAAGCTGGCGGAAGAAAGCACATCCGAAGCACTGGTTGATGCCAACGCCCCCGAATTTCTTGCGCCCAAGAGTATGAAGGCCGCTTTCGATGCAGCTACCGGAGGACTTGATACCATCGGTGATTATTTCCGCTGTGCCTACCGTTCTCTGGCAGTCAGCTATAATCAGGCCATTGAGGAACTGGAGGCCAACACCGGCAAGAAGTACGAAAAGCTCTACATCGTCGGCGGCGGTGCCAAAAATGGCTTCCTCAACCGCCTGACGGAAGAAGCTACCGGAAAAGAAGTGATCGCCCTGCCCATTGAGGCAACGGCCCTTGGAAACCTGAAAATTCAGATGGAGGTAAAATAAAATGTCCTACGCAGAAGCAAAAGCAAAATACGCTGCCCTTGGCGTCGATACCGACGCGGCCATCGCGAAGCTGAAGAATGTTCCTGTATCATTGCACTGCTGGCAGGGTGATGACGTCCGGGGCTTCGACACCGACCCCACCAAGCCCCTCACCGGCGGCATCCAGACTACCGGCAACTATCCCGGCCGTGCCCGGACTCCCGAGGAGCTGATGGCAGACCTGGACATGGTGCTGAAGCTGTGCCCCGGCACCGCGAAAATGAACCTCCATGCCAGCTACGCCGTGTTTGAGGAAGGCGACTGGGCTGACCGGGACAAGCTGGAGCCCAAGCACTTTCAAAAGTGGGTGGATTTCTGCAAGGAGCGTGGCCTGGGCTGTGACTTCAACCCCACTTTCTTCTCCCATCCCAAGGCCAGCGGCCTGACCCTTTCTTCTCCTGACCCCGAGATCCGTAGGTTCTGGATCGAACACGGCAAGGCCTGTGTCCGTATTTCCTCCTACCTGGCAGAAGAGTTGGGCCAGCCCTGTATCATGAACATTTGGACCGGCGACGGCTTCAAGGACATTCCTGCCGACCGTATGGGTCCCAGAGTCCGCTACAAGGAGTCCATCGATGAGATCCTTTCCGAGCCTTACGACTTCAACAAGGTCAAGCCCTGCGTGGAGAGCAAGGTGTTTGGTATCGGCGTGGAGGCTTACACCGTCGGTTCCGCGGAATTTTCCCTGAGCTATGCCGCTATGAATAAGGATAAGTGCATCCCCCTGATGGATAACGGCCATTATCATCCCACGGAGGTGGTCTCCGACAAGATTCCCGCCCTGCTGGCATTCTTCCCGGAGATCGCCCTGCACATCACCCGCCCCATCCGCTGGGACTCCGATCATGTGGTTCTGCTGGACGATGAGACCAAGGAGATCTGCAAGGAGATCGTCCGCTGCGGCGGTCTGGATGGCAGTGTGAAGATGGCCCTGGACTATTTCGATGCCTCCATCAACCGAATCTCCGCCTGGACGGTGGGCTTCCGCAATGTCCAGAAGGCCCTGCTGATGGCTCTTTGCACCCCGGATCTGACTGCAATGCAGAACTCCGATAATTGGACGGAGCTGATGGTGGTGCAGGAGGAACTGAAGACCATGCCCTTCGGCGAAATTTGGACAGAGTACTGCCGCGTCTGCGGCGCGCCTGCCGACGGCGAGTGGTTCGGTGCAGTCAAGAAATACGAGGAAGAAGTTCTGAGCAAGAGAGGTTAAGATTATGAAAAATATTATGAATGCACCCTTTGTAGAAGAAATGCGCAAGACTACTGCCAATATGTACCGTCTGGGCTGGGATGAGCGCAACGGCGGCAACATCAGCTACATGCTGGACGAAAAGGAAGTAGGGGAGTATCTGGATCTGGATAACGTGATCCGCACCATCCCTCTGGGCTTTGATGCCACTGCAATCATCGGTAAGATCTTCATCGTCACAGGCACCGGCAAGTATTTCAAGAATGTGGATGCGGATCCTGAAACCAATCTGGGCATCGTCCGTATCGCTGCCGACGGTAAGACCGCGGAGCTGCTGTGGGGCTATAAGGACGGCGGCAGGTTTACCTCCGAGTTCCCTGCCCACCTGATGAGCCATATGGCAAGACTCTCTGTGGATCCTGAAAACCGGGTGGTCATGCACTGCCATCCCACTTACACCCTGGCTATGAACTATGTCCATGAGCTGGACGAGAAGAAGTTCACCCACACTCTGTGGGAGATGTGCACCGAGTGCATCGTGGTGTTCCCCGACGGCGTGGGCGTTCTGCCCTGGATGCTCTGCGGCACCAATTCCATCGGCGAAGCCACTGCCGAGAAGATGAAGGAATTCCGGCTTGTGGTCTGGGGCATGCATGGCATCTACGGCGCCGGCAAGAACATGGACGAGACCTTCGGCCTGATCGAAACGGTGGAGAAGGCCGCCCAGATCTATATGCTTACCGCCCATCTGCCCAGAGTGAACACCATCCGGGACGATCAGATGGTGGAGCTGGCAGAGTTCTTTGGCGTGAATTACCGCAAGGATTTCCTGAACCTGTAACCGTATCATGATCATTTCGGGCCGGTGCGCACTGCACCGGCCTGCTTTTATCACCATGTTTGCCCGCTGCTGCCATTGGAGGCCCATGGTTTTCATGTTTCCTTTCTCATCGTTCACATACCGGTCCGCGCTGTGCGAATTATTGGAAAGCGGTTGCAATTATGCTGAATTTGTGTTATCCTAATTAATAAAGCAATGCTGATTATTTGAAACACACATGCAGTACGCATGAATATCAGAACGGAAGGTGCAAAAATAAATGACGAAAATCGATATTTACTCCGGCTTCTTAGGCGCCGGCAAGACCACACTGATCAAGAAGATGATCCAGGAATCCTACAAGGGCGAAAAGCTGGTGCTGATCGAGAACGAATTCGGCGAGATCGGCATTGACGGCGGCTTTATGCAGGATGCAGGCATCAACATTACCGAAATGAATTCCGGCTGCATTTGCTGCTCCCTGGTGGGCGATTTTGGCAAGGCCCTGACCCAGGTTATCGGCGAATACCATCCCGGCCGTATCATCATCGAGCCCTCCGGCGTTGGCAAGCTTTCCGATGTTGCTGCCGCAGTGGAGAAGGTGACCGGTGAGGACGTGGTGCTGGGCCACACCGTTGCCGTGGCGGACGCAGGTAAGGTCAAGGTCTATATGAAGAACTTCGGTGAGTTCTACAACAACCAGATCGAAACCGCTTCCACCATCATCCTTTCCCGCACGGATTCCATCCCCCAGGCGAAGCTGGATGCCGCTGTTGCCCTGATCCGGGAGCACAATGCCGAGGCGACCCTGGTCACCACCCCCTGGAACCAGCTTACCGGCGAACAGCTGATGGAAGCGATGGAGGGCGAGGATTCTCTTCAGAAGCATCTGCATGAGCTGGAGCATGAGCATCACCATCACCACCATCACCATGAGCACGGCGAGCACTGCTGCTGCGGTCACCACCATGATGAGGAGCATGAACATCACCACCATCATGAGGAAGAGGAGCACCACTGCTGCCATCATCACGACGAGGAGCACGAGCATCATCACCACCATGATGAGGAGCATCATTGCTGCGGTCATCACCATCATGAGGAAGAGGAGCACCACTGCTGCCATCATCACGATGAAGAGCACGAGCATCATCACCATCACCATGGTGAGCATGGGCATCACCATCATGAGCACGGTGAACACTGCGGCTGCGGCTGCCACGATCATG
>CAZHEG010000010.1:0-14243 GCA_964531435.1 uncultured Oscillospiraceae bacterium
AAAAAATCCCGCCGGGGAAACTCCCCGGCGGGTCTTATCAAAATCCGTCGATCAGTCCGACTTCCAGCTGCATGATCAGCGCGGCATCTTCGGCATCACACCAACCGTCGCCGTTCACATCCGCAACGCCCGCATCCAGCCCGTCATCGCCGATCAGGCCCACTTCATACTGCATGATCAGCGCCGCATCCTCGGCATCTACCCAACCGTCAGCGTTCACGTCGCCCATAAGGCGGGGGCTGACCCGCAGATCTCCGGCTGTGCAGATAAAGGTCAGATCCTCACCCTCGCTGTTTACTGCTCGGACGACCTCCACAGGAAGGGAATAATCCTCCTCCGGGGCATTATCCGACACCTGGAAGGTCAGGGTGCACAGCACACTGCCGCCGCTCCACTCCCCTGTCAGCTTCAGGGTCTGCCCCATGGTAAGCACCAGTCCCGGATCATCCGTCTTTGCAGCAACCAGGGTCAGGTTTTCAGCATCATAACCAAGCAGCAGCTCCAGCTCCGTGAAGCCGGGGTCATTTCGCATCAGGATATCCACCGTAACGGTGTCCCCCGCCCGGCAGGTAGTACTGCCCACGGTGATATAGGCATTGCGGTGCCACACGGCATAGAGTGTGGTATCCCCATTCACCGTAAACACATCGCCGCCGGTATATTCCGGCTCCTTGGCATCCGGCCTGGTGGCCCAGCCCAGGAACACGCAATCCTCCCGGACAGGCACATCGGAACGGAGAATCAGGTCGGTATCATGGACCTTCACCTGGCCTTCCGGTGCGCCCTCGCCGCCGTTGGCATCATAGCTGACGGTATACTCCTTGGCCTTCCAAATGGCGTACAGGGTAGTATTGGCATCCGTCGCAAAGCTGTCACCGGGGGCATACTCCGCCGCAGCCGCATCGGGATCCCCCGACCATCCCAGGAAGGTATAACCGTCGCGGACAGGCACATCGGCAGAAAGGGTCAAGTCAACACCCTCCCGCTTGGTCTGGGCCGTCGGGGCATTTTCACCGCCATTGGCATCATAGCTGACACCGAATGTCTTGTACCGGACGGTCACATTCACATCGATGGAATCCAGTACCTCCTCGGTGTATTCGTCCTTGATCTGGAAGGTAACCACCGTGTCACCCTCCGTATTGGCATTGATGGCGATGGGAATCAGCTCATCTCCGCTCCACTCCCCCCAAACGGATGTGGCATTGGTATTGCTGTCGGATTTACTGAGGATCAGGGAGTTTTGATGGTAGCCCGTGGTCCAGATATAGACCACTGTGGATTCCTCGTGGCCCAGTGTCAGCTCCACAGCATCCGTAGAGGAATGGAGCACCATGGGATTTTCCTCCACGGTGAAGGTGTAGGTTTCGCTCAAAGCGGCATCGCCGGAGGCGGTTACCTTGGCAGTGTATTCACCGGGCAGGGAGAAATATCCCAAAATGCTGACGGTATCCGCTCCGGCATCCTTTTCAACTACCAGCTCGCCGTTGGGGTCATAGAAGCTGACACTGACGTTTCCGCTTCCCCATGCAGCGCCCGTCACACTGTTATAAATACCGGCGCAAAGATAGTAGCGGCTGCCCACCGGGAAACCCTCGTAAGCATCGCCCATGTCTTCATCAGACAGCCAGCACTGGAGCACCGGAGTGCCTTCGGTAACGGTTTCATCTGCCTTCTTCAGGAATTTCATAGAGGCATAACCGGAAATTCCATTGTACTCCACGTGGGCCCAATCGCTGTCACCGGAGCCGCTGGCCTTGGTCACTGTCACCGTCGCGCCCTTGGGAATGGAACCAATATATCCGTAATTGGTTCCGTGGCCGCTGCGGATCAGCAGATTGGAGGAGGATGTGGCGCAGATGTAGCTGCCCGCGTAGCTTTCAGAGCAGGTGCAGGAAGGCGCCGTATTTTCGGTGCCGTCGATGGAATAGGAGGAAACATACCAATAGGCCGTGACCTTTTTCAGGACGGCAGCCTGTCCGCCGTACTTCTTTCCGTTATAGGAATCCGCAAGGGGGATGCGCTCGCCGCTGTTGTCCGGCAGCGTATCGGCACAGTAGAAGGTGTCGCCCTCGTAATCCGTCAGGAAAACGGCATGGGGAAGCTTGCCGCAGTAAAGCACGATGCCCTCCGGGTGCTCATCCAGCAGTTCCTTCAGCGCGGAGGCGGTGATGCCGGAAGTGGATGCATAGCGGACGGTGGCGGAATTTCCGTTAATGGAATAAGTAAACTTATGGCGAAGTCCCGTTCCCTCGATCCACGCGGTGGAACGAATCCCCTTCTCGGTGATCATGCTCCAGTCGCTGCTGCCGCTGAGATAGAACCGGGCGCGGAGCATCATGGCGCAGGAGCAGAGGGTGCAGGTGGATTTTCCGGTCTGGGTCAAATAAATGCTGTCAGGCAGCGACGTTGCGGCGCTGGCAGACAATGCCGGCACACATCCGGCAACCATCACCAGAGCCAGCAGAAGGCTTACAATTCTCTTCCCCATCTTCATCCTGTTTTCTCCTTTTGTACATTTTTTGTCATTATACATGACCCTTCGACAAAAAGCAACAAAAGGTTACAAAATCCGGCATCCCAGTTTTTTCCTCATTATCAAACCCGCCATCAGATAAACCAAAGGCAGGAAAATATCCCCCGGCAGTGCCGGGGGATATCCATTTCATCAGAAGCTGTCGATCAGGCCGACTTCATACTGCATGATCAGCGCCGCGTCTTCCGCATCGATCCAACCGTCGCCGTTGACATCAGCCGCGCCCAGCTCGATGGCATCGTCGCCGATCAGACCAACCTCGTACTGCATGATCAGTGCCGCGTCCTCCGCATCGATCCAGCCGTCACAGTTCACATCACCAAGCACATAGCTGAATGTGCAGTGAATGCGACTCAGCTCCTGGCCGCAGACGGTGCAGCAGACCACTTCGTCGAAGCTCCCCACCACGCCGTCGGCAGGTTCCATGTAATTCTCCCACTCAGGCACACCGGGAGTGTGACCAGTAGCAGGAAGAACGGTCTGTTCCCTGCTCAGCTCCCGGCCGCAACGGGTGCACCGCACAACTTCATCGCAGCTGCCACTTTCCGTGCAGGTTGGCGGCACCAGGTTTTCCTGAACTGTTTCCATCCTGTGTTCAAGCGCGGGCACTGTTACCTCGAATGCGAACACGCCATAGGCCGTTTCCGTCCAGGTATAGACTGCTGTACCGGCATCGGTACAGGTGGGCTCGGCGGTAATGACAGTGGTATAATCCGTTTCATTCATAGCAGGAAGCGTGACCAAAACCGTTTCACCGCACAGAGCGCAGGTACACCGAATCTCACCGGAATTTTCCGCCGTGGGGACTCTGGTAATTGCCACAGTATAGTCATGCGCACCCGCGGAGGTCACCACAGTGATTTGGATAAGGCCATACTGCGAGTTCTTCCAGGTATATACCGCGGTTCCCAGGGCAGTGCAGCTCGCTCCCTCCAACGTCACAATATAGTCCTGAGTATTCAGGACAGGAAGCGTCAATACTGCACTGTCGCCGCAAATGCTGCACTTGACAGTGGCAGAGCCTGCGGCATCTTCCGTGGGTTCGGCAGTGACGGTGCAGGTATATGCGTGGACCTCTTTTGCGCTTACGGTTTCGGGCGCGCCCGTATCAATAACGTAGAACTTGGGAACGGAAGAAGCGGTAACATACCAAATGATCATCCCGTCCACCACAATGGGCTTGCAGTCAGACAGCTTCGCGGAAGCGGAATAAGTCACGCCGTCCCATTCCCCCGTTCCATCCACGAAGACATACTTCAGTTTACCGCCTTCCGTCCAAAGCACCGCAAAACGGTCGCTATCGATTTTCACCAGATGAGGAACGGAAACGGACACACCGGAGCCCTTGGCATAGGAGGTAAGCCAATGGATCTCGGTGGTATGATCCTCCCGGGAGGTGGCGGTTATATAGATATTGCGCTGTCCGGAGGTCTTCATTGAACCATCCTGTACGATGGAGCTGCCTGCTGTCAGGTAGTGGGTCTGGGATGCCTCCAGGCCGCCCATGGAGGCACCGGTAGCATTCGCGCCGATGGTGCCGTAGATAGGCAGAACATCATAGGCATAACCGTCCATCAGGAAGTAATCTCCGGCGCTGTTCCTGTAATCGATAATCACCATGGCGCGGGGATAACCGTCACCGTGGTCCGCCGCAATAATGTCATTGCCGTCGGCGATGATGAACTGATTGAAGGAGTGGCTGACATAGCCGGTGCCTGTGGGAGAGCAGGACATCTCCGTTACAGTCATGGTGGGCGTATACACCACGACCGTCATGTTGGATTGATGGTTCAGACCATCGGAGTGTGTATACATTTCGTGACTGGTTCTGATATAGAGCATATCACCGCTATGGGCCATGCGAAGGGAGCCTGCGTCAAAGGGAATGGTCGTGTTGGCGCCGTAGATTCCTACGCTGTCCATCCGATTCCAGTCCAAAGAATAGCGGACAACACGCAGGACCTCGACCTCATCGTTCTCCCCTTTATTCAACTGACCAAAGACCAGATAGTGATAGGTTCCATCGGTGTAGTAACCACCAAATAGGGACAGCTCCTTCTGTACGCCCAGTCGGGAGATAAAGTTAAAGCTCTCGTCGTAGTACTCAATGTTGACATAGCTGCCGGCAGCCTCAACCCGCATAAAACCGTCGCCAGTATCAACCAGGTAAGAGCAAACCAGGTTAGCGTAGTAGCTGTTATAGCCCTGATCTCCGGAATTGCTGCTCTGCAGCGGAGTCTGCTTAGTGGAGACGAGCTTGGGTATGGCAATGCTCAGCTCATAGCCGCAGCTTGTACAACTGCGGACCCACTGTCCCTCCTCCTCTGCTGTTACGGCTTTTACCAGCGTCCAGCCGGTAAGCCTGTGGAAAGGATCGCTGATGTAACGGCTGTAAACGATGCCATGGACATCATCGGTAAAGATCTGGGTACCGGGTGTGGTGCAGGTGGCGGTACCGCTGAGGGTGCAGCTCCAGATATCCACCCGGGCGCCCGCCCAGGTGGCATTCTCCCAGCCGTGGGCATCCGCAAGGTGATAAGCCGTCACATCCTCATTGCCGTCCGCGAACAGAGTATCGCCGGCGTAGCTGGGTTCGCTCCCCAGGAAGAACAAACGCTCCAACGATGCGGTTCCCGAAAAGACATCAGCACCAAAGTACATCACATTTTCCGGGATCACCAGGTCATTGAGGCTGAAGCAATCCAGGAATACCTCTTTTTCAAGCTCCGTCATGGTAACCGGCAGAACCACCGTCTGCAGTGCTGTGCAGCCAACAAAGGCATTCATGCGAATCTTGGTAACACCTTCGGGAACAGTAATGCTGACCAGCGCGGTACAGTCTTCAAATGTATACATTGGAAGCTCGGTAACATTGGCGGAAAGTGTCACATCCGTCAGCGCGGTACAGCCGAAGAAGCAAGAGAAACCCATTTCCGTCACAGAGTCCGCGATAGTGACCTTCGTGAGGGAGGTGCAGTCAGAAAACAGGTAATCGCCAATAGACGTAACACCTTCGGGAATATTAACCTCCTTCAGGGAAACACAGCGTGTAAAGGCACTGGAACCGATGGTTTTTACTGTGCCCGCGATAGAAACGGTCTGCAGCACCGGCAGATTGCCAAATGCATCCTTGGAAATAGAGGTGACACCCTCCTCCACCACGACCTTGGTGATCATTTCCCGATACTTGACCCAAGGCGTGAAATAATAGCTTCCGTAGTCATCCATATCCCCGGTTCCGGAGATGGTCAGTGTACCATCGGAGGATACGGTCCATGTCAGACCATCGCCGCAGCTTCCGGTTTCCAAAGCGGCAAGCTCTTCGGAGCTCCAGGTCACACTGCCGCCGTAATCAAGCATCACAGCCTCCGTCCAGGTTCCATCGTTGGTGGGATAAACTGCCACGATGGTGGACTGGCTGAATGCGGTGCTGTCGAAGCTGGGCGCGGAACCCTCAAATGTGATCACAGTCAAACCAATCTGTGAAAAGGCATCTGGTCCGATCTGCGTAACGCCGGAGCCGAGGGTCACCTTTGCAAGGGCGGTGCAATGCCGGAAGGCCCGGTCCGGTATGACGGTAACACCGTCAGGGATCTGCACGGAGGTCAGTGCCTCGCAGCAGAAAAATGCCCGTTCGCCGATGGCAGTCAGTCCCTCCGGGAGCTGAATATCGCTGAGGGATGTGCACTCATAGAATGCGAAACCCTCGATCTCCGTGACACTTGCCGGCAGCTTTACATAGGTCAAAGCCGTGCAGCCACCGAAGGAAGAACTGCAAATAGTCGTAACGCCCTCGGGAATCTCGATGGCGGTCAGGCCGGTGCAGTATTCAAATACACTGTCTCCCAGCTCGGTCAGTCCATCCGGCAGGTCCACAGCCGTCAGTCCGGTGCATGCGCGGAACACAATAAAGCCGATACTGGTCACACTGTCCGGAATGGTAATCTCCGTCAGGCTGACACAGCTGTCAAAAGCACCGCTGTCGATGGCGGAAATTCCATCCGAAATGGAGACCTCCGTCAGGTTTGTACAGCCATGGCAGGTATACTGAGGCAGAGTGCCAATGCTTGCGGGGAACGAAACGAACCGAAGTCCGGTACAATTATAAAACACGCCGCTTCCCATAGCCGTTACTCCATCGGGAATGTCCATCTGCGTGATGCTTTCACAGCCCTCAAAAGCGTACATTCCGATCTGGGTCAGTGTGGAGGGCAGGTTGATCTGTTCCAGAGCTGAACATTTTTCAAATGCGGAATTACCTATGGAAATCAGCCCCTCTGGAAGCTCCACCGATTTCAGCTCCGGGCAGCCGGAGAAGGTGTATTCTCCGATCTGTGTCACACCCGCCGGAACAACAATAGAGGTAACGGCACTGCCTGCAAATGCCTTGTCGCCGATCTCGGTCAGGGTGGAAGGCAAATTCACATTCTCCAAAGATACGCAATTGTAAAACGCCTTGCTTTCAATTGCAGTAACGCACTCGGGGATCACAACCGTCTTCAGATTTGTGCAGTTGGCAAAGGCAGAGCTTCCAACGCTGGTGACACATCCGGGCAGAACGATCTCCTCAATGCCCGTACAGCCACTGATGACCTGATCGCCAAAGCTTTGCAGCCCCGCGGGGAACGCAATGGTCTTCAGGGCAGTGCAGCCGGAAAACGCGCCGTCATCAATGGAAGTCAAACTGTCGGGAAGCCGGATGGTTGTCAGCGCAGTGCAGTTTTTGAAGGCATCCTTGCCGATGGATACCGTTCCTTCGGGGATATCGACCTCCTGCAGGGCGGCGCAGTTTTTGAACAGGTAATTCTCAATGGATCTAATTCCCTCCGGCAACTGAACACGCACAAGGGCTGCACAGCCGTTAAAGGCACCGGAGCCTATTTCGGTAACCCCGGAAGGAATTTGTATCTTTGCAAGACTCTCACAGCTCGAAAATGCGTAGGAGCCAATATCGGTCACACTGTCAGGGATCGTAATATCCGTCAGGGCGGTACATCCCTCAAACAAAGACGATCCAATCATTGTCACACCACTGGGAATTGCAATGGAAGCCAGCGACGAACAGCCGTAGAACACTTCGTTGCCGATCTCGGTGATTCCATCGTGTAAATCCACTTCCACCAGGCTGCTGCATCCACGGAACAGCCCGAAGTAGATCTCGGTCACGCCGCTGGGAACCTTGACAAAAACAAGGCTTTCACAGCTAAAAAAAGCATCGCTGCCCAGGTAGGTGACACTTTCAGGAATCGTGATATCCACCAGACTGCTGCAGCCATGGAATGCACGCGTTCCGATGGTGGTTAGGCTGTCCGGCAGCTTTACAGAAGCCAAATTGGTGCACCACAGGAAGGAATAATTACCAAGAGCGGTGATCCCATCCTCAACCACGGCGGAGGTGATGCTCTCCCGGTAAGAATTCCAGGGCGGTGTGGACGACATGTTGTAATCGTACATGTTGCCCTCTCCGGAAATCGTCAGCACACCATCTCCGGTCATCACCCAGGTCAAATTTGCGCCGCAGGTACCGCTGGCGATCTCATCAGCAGCATTTGCATTCATAACAATGCACCAAAGACATACTGCCGCCACAGCAAGGGTCAGCAGCTTTTTCCACAAACTTTTCATACGCTCCTCCTTCTTCCGCGTAAGATCCGCGTCATTTTCATTATAGCATATTTTATCTTCATTTCAACATTCGGCATTGGAAAACCCGCCGGGAAAAATCCCGGCGGGCTGAAATTGCGCTATGTTAAATCAGATGAAATCGTGCTCGGTGGACTTAATAATCTCAGCCATGTTGCCCTCGCGCAGCTCAGACTTGGTGTAGACAGCAGGAGTTGGGTTGCCAGAGATCAGGCCCTCCTCGATCATCCACTGAACCTCGTCGTGAATGGTTTCGTCATAGGGACGGGTGGTGTAGCCCAGCTCACGCTGTGCCTTGGAGTAGTCGAAGCAGTTGTTGCGGGCCAGATTGTAAACGGAGAAGGTGGTCATCATGGGCATCTTGCCAGTCTTCTTGGCCTGCTTTTCCATAACCGCAGCGATCTTGTCAGCAAGATCCAGGGGCAGGTAGAACTTGATCTGCTTGGCATTGCACTCAGCATGGAGCATATCGCACATTTCCTTCAGGGTGACAGGCTCATTGGCCAGAATGTAGCATTCGCCCTTTCTGCCCTTGTCCACAGCAGCGATGGTACCGGCGGCCAGGTCACGGACGTCACACAGGTTGAAGGAACCCTGCATACCCATGGGCATCTCACCCTTGATGATCTGCAGCAGAGTGCCAGTGGTCTCGCCAATGGCATGGTCCTTGGGGCCCAGAATGCCGGAGGGATGGACGATACAGGCGTTCAGGCCCATAACCTTGACGGAGTCCAGAACCATCTGGGAAGCCTTTGCCTTGGACTGGGAGTAAGCACCGACGACCTTCTCTGGATCGCAGGGATCGAAGCGGTCCACCTCGGTGATCTTCGTGCCGTGGGGCTGCTCGGGAATGGCACCGGTGGAGCTGACGTAGACCATCTTCTCACACTCGGGATGATCCAGGACCTTAGTAATAATGTTGCGGGTACCGCTGACATTGACCGCCATCAGCTTCTCGGAGTAGTTGGGGTTGACGGTGACCATGCTGGCGCAGTGGATAATGACAGAGGTGCATCCATCCGGAACGGTGAAAAAGGGCTCCAGAGAACCGAAATCAGTCAGGTCGCCTAGGACCACTTCCACCTCAGAGGGGATGTATTTGACGGACTTGTCACCGGGCAGAACCAGAGCACGGACCTTATGGCCGGCCTCCAGAAGCTGGCTGCAGATATGAGAGCCCAGGAAACCTGCTGCGCCTGTAACGAGATAGATACGATTATTCATGATGATGCACACTCCTGTTAATAGTTTTATTGAATGAATTGATTTTACGCAATCCATGTTTTCGGAGTGTTTTAATAATGTTTCCGTAATGTTAAAGCACAAAAATAGCAAAAATAATCCGATTTACATCAATTCATCCGTCAGCCGCAGGATCTCAGGGGCGATCTTCCTCTGCTCCTTTTTCAGAACACGGTTATAAACGGGGTAAGCAGATGCCGCCATTCCCAGGCCCACCGTGCCGATCACGATGCCGATGACCATGGCATAGGGCTCAAAGCTTCCAAGCTGGGCCGCCAGATCCGTCATGATCAGGCTCATGCCAAGACCCAGCAGCAGCGCGCCAATGACGCCCAAACAAAGGGATGCTGTCTCCGCCTTGCGCTGGGGAATACGGTCCAGCCGGCGAAGCTGCTCCAATTTATCCGCCTCTTTGGGCAGGTATTTTCTGCGGATGTTCTCCACCTCCGCCTGCTCTTTGGCGGAATAGGTGTAAGAAAAGGAATCATTCTGCTGCATTTGCACCGCTCCTTATCAGTTTTATTTCTTTGGTGGACCGGACGGTCATATACACCGACATAGCGACCACAATGATTGCCACACCGGCTCCGGTCAGAATGATCGTCAGTCTTTGGTTTTCCTTCGACATTGCCTCGCCAAAGGATGAGAACATGGCTGTTTCCAGGTTCAGCATGGAAACCAGCGCCGCCGCCAGGGAGATGACCTTGGCGGTTTCCATCACCGGGCTGTCAAATTTCCGGTAGCGAATCAGGTCGATGAGGGCATGAGTCGTAATGTAAAAAGTATAAATGGCCATGACATAGATCATGATGCCGCCATATTCAAAGCCCCGGTCCTGGTACAGGATCATCAAAACCGCTCCCGAAAGGAAGATGTTGATGAAGAGCAGGATGATGGAGCAAACCCTAGCCCGCTTCAGCTCCGCGTACCGGTCAACGCCGATCTCATTCAGCCGGACATAGCGCACCAGCAGGCAGCGCATCACCGCCAGGATCACATAATACACCGCAAGACATACAAACCACCAGCTGCGGTACAGGAAAAACGAAACGGTGTTCACGCCCACGTAGAACAGATTGGCGGTAAAGGACAGCAGAAGATCGACCTTTGTTTTGAAAATCCGGTCCGTCTGATACCGGTTGATAAAGGGAACAGACATTATTTTTTCATGGATCTCCCGATTTTTCCTCGGTAAAACCGTTATGCAGAATACGCACACCACGCTCAAGGTGTAGAAAGACAGAACATAGAATAAGTATGCTCCGATCGTCTCATGCAGGCCCTTCAGAAAAATAATCACCAGTCCCGCGGCGCACAGGGCGGTCAGCAGCACCATGACCCATATGGGAGGAAACAGCAATTTCTTTCCGATCCTTTTCCAGTCCATGTCATGTCCTCCTGATCCGAACCGTAAAGGAAGTGCCCTTCCCTACCGCGCTTTCTACGGCGATGGATCCCTTCATGATATCGATGACCCGCTTCACCAACGCCAGGCCCAGGCCGTTACCCTTGGTGGCATGGGAGGTATCGCCCTGATAGAATTTTTCAAAAATGTGGGCACCAACCTCGGCAGTCATGCCGCAGCCGGTGTCGCTGACCTTGACGATGGCGTGGTTTGCTGTTGCCGTCAGGCTGACGGATACCTTTCCCCCGGGTTCCGTAAATTTAAAGGCATTGGAAAAAAGATTATTCCAGACCAGGGACAACAGCTCCGCGTCCGCCCGAAGGGTGACGGAGTCGGCGATGTCCGTTTCGATCTCGATGTTCTTCTTTTCCCAGGTATTTTCAAACTGAAGCAGGCAATCGCAGAGCTGTTCGCTGAGATCATATTCCGCAGTCTGTGGAAAGATCTCCTGATTTTCCAGCCGGTTCAGCTTCAGGATATTGGTCACCATAGAGGAAAGGCGGCGGGACGAATCGCACACGGCCTTTGCATACTCGATTCTCGTCTCCTCATCCAGCCCCGGCTGCTGCAGAAGCCTGCCGTAATTCTGGATCACCGCCAGGGGCGTTTTCAATTCATGGGACACATTCGCCACAAAGTCAGTGCGAAGGGTCTCCAAGCTCCCCAGCTCCCGAATGGTCTGGTTGAAGCAGTCGATGACCTCATTGAACTGCCCGGCATCCTGGGAGGATTTCTGGATCCGCACCGAAAAATCCCCCTGCATCATTTTCGCTGCGGCATCAGTGATCCGTTTGATGGGGCGGTCCACCGTGATCCTCCGCCGCACCCAGTCACCGATGGTGAACAGCAGGCTCAGCACCAGCACATTGACAAAAGTAAGCTTCGCCGCATCACCCACAGATTCACTGGTCAAGGTCAGGCCCATGGTGTTCGTCAGCGCAGTGACGAAAAGCATGGTGGAGCAGCTGATCAGAAACGCCACCATGAAGAAAAAGGTCATGAAATGATGCAGCGCCTTCAGAATCTGCCGCAAATTCAGCTTTTTCATTTGATTACCACCTTGTATCCCAAGCCGTGAACGGTAACGATCTCAAAATCATTGCACCGGGACAGCTTGCTTCTCAGCTTGGTCATATAAACGTCCACCGCTCTGGGCGCGGTCTCGGTGTCGGCATCCCAGAATTCATCCATCAGCTGCTGGCGGGTAAAGGTCTTCTTGGGATAAGACAGAAGCTTATACAGGATATTAAACTCCCGGTTGGTCAGGTTGATCTCGTCATCTCCAAGGATAGCCGTGTGCTCATCCGCATCCATCACGAAGGAGCCAACCGTCAGCTGGCGGGAGGCGGCGATCTTGCTGCGGCGAAGCAGCGCGCCGATGCGCAGGAACATCTCGTCCAGGTCGATGGGCTTGACCATATAGTCGTCCACACCGATGCGGAATCCACGCTGCTTGGAGGCGATATCATCCCGGGCGGTCATGAACAGAATGGGAATATTTTCATTGAGGGAACGGACCGTCCCGGCAAACTCAAAGCCGTCGATGCCCGGCATCATGATGTCGGAAACGATCAGGTCGAAAATGTTGCCGTACATGGCATCATAGGCATCATTGGCATTCAGGCATCCGATAGCCTCATAGCCGCTGTGATTTAAAAAAGAGCAGACCGTCCGGTTCAGGTCCCGGTCATCCTCAACAACAAGTATCTTGAACATGGAACTACCCCCATTTATATTATCTGCATAACGGTGCAGCGCAAACTGCACCATTCATATATAGCATTTTACCACAAAAATGTTAAAGTTTTGTTTGTAAAAATATCAAACCCCGAAATTTTCTAATCCGGGGCCACTGAAAAGGCAGAAGCGGGAGACCAGCTCCCGCTTCCTGCTATGGATCTCACTTATTCATGATCCTGTCGCTGAGGGCAATGACCTCAGCTGCATACTTCTTTCTGCGGCTGTTGAGGATGCCCTTGTAGATGGAGTATGTGCTCAGGGCCATGCCCATGCCCACCACGCCGATGACGATACCGGGAACCATGGAGTTCACCAGGCCAATGATATTGCCGATGTCGGTCATCACAAGGCTCATGCCCGCGCCCATTACAATGGCGCTGATGCTGCCGTAGGTGTAGGCAAAAACATTTGCAGGCCGCTTGACCTTTGCATCCAGAGCCTTCAGCTCCTCCAGCTCAGAGGTTTGCTTTTCCGTGTACTTGGTGCGGATATTCTGCACCACAAATTCCTGATCTTTATTCAAAGCCATGATTATAACCTCATTTCATTTAATCTCGCCCGTCAGCTCCGCAGTCAACTGCAGAATCCGGGGCCTATGCTGTTCTTTCGCCTTATTAAAGTGCTTCCGGTAGACCGGGAAGGCGCTGAGCATTCCCACAGCTCCGGCCAGGCCCAGAATGCCCCCAAGCCACGCCGCATTGCCGATGACCCGCATGGAAAGGCACATACCAATTCCGAAGATCAGCGCACCGCCTATTCCGGCGCACAGCGACTCTGCCACGCCGGAGTTCTGCACCATGCTGTCAAGCCGCTTCAGTTCATCCAGCTTGCTCTCCTCCTGGGGCAGATACTTTTTGCGTATATCCAGAACCTCCTGATTTTCCCTGGCACGGTAAGTGTAGGAGAAGATATTCTCACTGCTCATCGGCTTCTGTCTGGTCCTTATCCTTTCCGGAAAGTCTTGCTTTGGCTTCTTCGACGGTCTCGCCTTCCTTGGCGAACAGGACTTCAACACACTTGTCGGTGACCTTGGCGGCGCCGGACACCACAGCATCCTCCACCTTGTGGTATGCATTCACCACAGCGTCGCCCACCTTGCCCGTCTTAACCGTGCCATCCTCATTCATAAAAGCACCGGTAAACTTTTCCTCGATCTTCTTGTAGCCGTCCACGACACCGTTCTCGATCTTCTTGTAGCCATCGACTACCCCGGTCTCGATCTTCTTATAACCGCCAACAACGCCGGTTTCGATTTTCTTGTAGCCTTCCGCAACGCCGGCGGCGAGCTTTTCATTGGTTTCTGCAATTTTAGACATATTATATTTCTCCTTTGGTCTTGATTTATGGCCTGAGTATACCCACGGTAAATTTCCAAATGTTTTCCGAAATGTTTGCGTAATATTAAAAAATGAGATCTTTTACAGCATAGGCGCAAAAAATCCCGGCCTTCCGCAGAAGCCCGGGATATGATTGCATAAAGAAAAGGACATCCAAACGGATGTCCTTTTTGGTGGGCGAGGCGGGACTTGAACCCGCACGTCCGCAGTGAACACTAGAACCTGAATCTAGCGAGTCTACCAATTCCACCACTCGCCCATATGAAGTTAAGTAAGAAAAAGAAAATTGGTGGGCGAGGCGGGACTTGAACCCGCACGTCCGCAGTGAACACTAGAACCT
>CAZHEG010000011.1:0-13770 GCA_964531435.1 uncultured Oscillospiraceae bacterium
CACGCGGCTTCGCCTTGGTCGGGATGACAACGCTTGTGGTAACCGTAAGATAAACTGAAATTTGAGCCCCACGGCAAAATGAAGGGTGCGTTCGGAAACGCACCCTTCGTTATTTTTTACAGAGGGATCAATCGTCCTTGCTCCGCTTTTTCATCAGCACCAGCAGCACGACAATGCCCACCAGGCACACCGCCATCAGTCCGATCAGCAGTCCAAGCTGGGTTTCATCTCCGGTGGCAGGGTTCATTCCCCGGGCATTTTCTCCGGCAGTGCCAAGGACCGGCATGACACACAGCGCCGCGGCTGCCAGTAACAGGATCATCATTCTCTTAACATTTGCCATAAGCATCCTCCTTGCCGGTCCGGGCTGGTATGTGGTTATATTATATACCCGCCGGGGGTGGCTGTCAATGCGCAAAAACTTCCACCCGCGGATCAGTAGATATCGTAATGCTTACCCTCCCGGAAGAATACCGGGATCACATCCCGGGGCGCTGCCGCCACGACATATTGCCCGCCATCGTATTCCTTGCCGGTGGCAGACTCCGTCCACTTGCAGCCGGCGGGCAGGTAAACCCTCCGCTCCGTCACACCGGCCTCCATCACCGGCGCCACCAGCAGATCCGGGCCGAACATATAGGCATCCTCGATCTTCCAGGCCTCGCTGTCACCGCAGAAGTCGAAGAACAGGGGCCGCATCACCGGCGCGCCGGTCTGGCTGGCGTTCTTCATGCATTCGCGGATATAAGGACGCAGCCGCTCCCGGATGAAGAGGAACCGGGTAAGGATCTCATAATTCTCCTCGCCGAAGCTCCAGACCTCATTATCCTGCCCGGAGGTGAGCTGGCGGACATTGTTGATAAACTCCTCCTCCCGCTCGTACCAGGGGGAACGCTCGCCATGCATCCGGAACACCGGGCAGAACGCCCCCCAGGCAAACCACCGCACCAGCAGCTCCCGGAAGCCCTCGTCCCGGATATTTCCCCCCAGGAACCCGCCGATGTCACTGGTCCACCAGGGAATGCCCGCAACACACATATTCAGTCCCGCCTGGAGCTGCTCCCGCATGGAGCGGAAGGAGGAATGGACATCGCCGGACCAGGTCAGCACGCCGTACTTCTGGCTGCCCGCCCAGGCGCAGCGCACCAGGCTCATTACATCCCCTTCGCCTTCCGCCTTCAGTCCCTCATAGAAGCCCTTGGCATAGCCCACCGGGTAAGTATTGGAGCACTGCAGGGCAGGGCCTGCCCAGTAGCGGTAATTATCAAATTCATAGCGGTCATACTCCGGCTCCGCCTCATCCAGCCAGAAGCAGCGGATGCCCTTTTTGTAGTAGTGATCTCTGCACTTTTCCCACACGAATTTCTGGGCGCCGGGGTTTGTGGCGTCGAAGTATACCGTAGCGCCCATCCATGTCATGGTGTCCTTGCCCCGGTCCGTGGTGACGAGGAAGCCTCTGTCCGCCATTTCCCCGTAGTTTTCACTGCGCTCGTCGATGGTGGGCCAGACGGACACCACCGTTTCGATGCCCATTTCCTTCAGCTCCCGGACCATTCCCTCCGGGTCCGGCCAATCCCGGGGCTCGAATTTGAATTCGCCCTGCATGGTCCAGTGGAAGAAGTCCACCACTATCACGTCCATAGGAAGGCCCCGGCCCTTGTGCTCCCGGGCGACCTTCAGAACCTCCTCCTGATTGCGGTAGCGCAGCTTGCACTGCCAGTAGCCCATGCCGTACTCCGGCATCATGGGTGTCCGGCCCGTGGCCGCGGAATACTGCTCCTCGATCTCAAAGGGCGTATCCCCCGCGGTAATGAAATAGTCCAGCTTTTTCGTGGAGCGGGCATGCCACTCGGTCTTGTTGGTGGCGAAGATAGCGGTGCCGATGGCAGGATTGTTCCAAAGGAAGCCGTAGCCCCGGCTGGATACCAGAAAGGGGACGCTCGCCTGGCTGTTGCGGTGTGCCAGCTCCAGCACGGCACCCTTGTGGTTGAGGTTGCGCTGCTGATACTGGCCCATGCCGAAGATCATTTCATCGTCGAAGGCCTCAAACCGGGCGGTCAGGGTATAGTCCGTGGTGCCGGTGATGGGCTTCAGCTCCCGGCCCTCCACACGCAGTGGCACGCAGTAGCGGTTGATCCGGTCCCGGGTGCGCCAGTATTCCTCCGTCAGGAGCTTTCCCTCCTGGTTATAGTAGCTGATCCACCCCTCCGGGTTCACCTTGGCGGTGATCTTCCCGTTTTTCACCGTCCAGACAGTCCCGGTCTGATGATGGGCGGCAAATTCATCCCCCCGGTACCAGGGATCCGTAGTGTCCACCTGCCGGGCGGTGATCTGGGCTGTGCAATGCTCCACTTGCTCTGTCAGCGCCCAGTCATTTTTGTCCATCTCCTGCTCCAGGGTCATCCGGACACGCAGGGAATTGACGCCCCAGGGCTCGATCCATACCTGTTCCCGTCCCCGGGCGATCACAAGGCGGTTATCTTCTGCAATAATACGCATATTGTATCCTCCTCAGTCTGATACCGGTTCGCCGTAAAGAACGCCCCGGCTGCCGGTGGCAATGTAAAAACGTCCAAACACCCGCTTGTCACCGTCGATGCTGTTGATCTCGCCGTACATCTGGTCCGCGCCGTTCAGGCGCTGGCAGGTCTTGCCCTCATCCAGGGTGCGGTAGAAGCCGTATTCCCCATCCACAGTGCCGCAGAAATAGATGGCCTTCGGCTCTCCCGGGTAATCCCCGCCGGGGCGGCGCAGGCCCAGCCCGCAGCGCAGGCAGGTCTCCCCCTCCGCCGAGAGCCTGCGGCAGGTGAAGCGGTCGCTTTCGTCATGATATTCCAGTTTCCAAAGGCCCCAGGCACCCAGGGCCATGTAAAATACCCCGG
This sequence comes from uncultured Oscillospiraceae bacterium, assembly GCA_964531435.1. Lineage (GTDB taxonomy): Bacteria > Bacillota > Clostridia > Oscillospirales > Oscillospiraceae > Faecousia. Next base: position 2,883 of record CAZHEG010000011.1, read on the forward strand.
TTTCTCCCGCCGCGCCGCGAACCTCGGTTTTGTTGGCGCAGTCGATGAGGCCGAAATCCGCTGCCGGGATGGGGCATTCCTTTTGGCGGAAGGTCTGTCCGCCGTCACGGCTGACGTAAACCTGTCCCGCCTCCCCAAATCCGTAGAAAAGATGGGCCTGTACCCGGTCGGAAAACACCTTCATGCAGCCGTCCTTCACCGGTGTGCCGTCCAGCGCGAAAACCTCCGCCATGGAAAAATGCGCACCGCCGTCACGGCTGACGATCACCGCATCCACCGGCAGCCGGATGTTATCCGCCACGGACCAGACGATATTCCTCCCATCCGGGGACTGGGCCACCCAGCCGGGATTTACGTTGGGCCGCAGGATCTCCGACAGCATATGGGATACCTTTTCACGAAGCGCGCCCCGGATCTCCAGCCGCTGAAAGGTTTTGAAGCCGTCGCTCGTGCGGACGATGCCGCCCTTCGTTTTCCCCTTCCAGTTTCCCCGGGCGGTGACGATGGCAAGATGGGGATCCCCATCCGACACATCCGCATTGATGCAGGTGATGTAGCGGTTGCCCTGGGCATCGTCCATGGAATTTTCGCAGGGCGTATCCAGATCACGGAAGGCAAAGCAGCCCAGATCCCCCACAATATCCACCAGCCGCACCTCCCCCGCCACCGGGGCGTACACATTCAGGTGCACCGTTTCCTCAATGCCGTCGCAGTGATCGTGGTATCCGGGGTTCTCCGACAGCAGGCGGTCCGTTTTAAACACGCCGGTGCCGGAATTGAACCACAGCTTGTTGGGGTCAAAGGGATCGATCTTCACATCGCTGAGCCAGTGCAGCAGGCTCACGCCGCCATTGTACCTGGGCTGCATATAGGAGGTGCGGAAATGGATCCCTCCGGTTTCCAGACCGTTCAGGCTTTCCCGCCAGGTATTGCCCCGGTCCCGGGAAACGTACACCACCTCCGGGCATTCCTTCTCCCGGCACAGTGTTGACACCGCCACCAGCCCCGGCTCAGCGGGACAGGAGCAGATGCCGCCAAAACCGTAATTCAGCCACTGCTCCCCCTCCGGAGTGATGTCATCGAAGCCGGCGATCCGCCCATTTTCAAAGCGGTAGCGCACCACCCGGCCGCCGATCACATCGCCGGTGTCGCAGGAATAGCCCAGGGGCACGATGTAGTTCCACCGCCCGGTGGAATTCATGGTGACATACAGGTATTCCCCATCGTAATCGTACCGGGATGCCACAAGGCCGTTCATTTTGCTGTCGGGAATCAGCACATTTTCCGGCATCGGAAGCTTTTCAAAGCTTTCGCCGCCATCATAGGACACATACAGGCTGTGGCCCCGCAGCTTATCATCCACCCGGGTGGTGTATCCGGCAGTGCCCACCACCAGGGTCTTTGAATCCTCCGACACCCAGACAAAGGTGGTGTAGTCCTCCGGGCAGGGGAGCTTCACCCAGCTTTCGCCCCGGTCCGCCGTCCGCCAAAGGCCGCCAAGCTGACTGGCAAAATAGAGAACATTGCCGTCATTTTTATCCACCACAAGGCGGTATCCGGTTCCCCGGCCGCTGAGATTGCCGTGGACCGGCGTGGGCACCGGGCGGTAGGAGAAGGTCCTGCCCCGGTCCTGGGAAATACTGAGCAGACCCTCCGGCTCCCCGTTGACACCGCTGATGATGTAAAGCCGGTCGGGGTCCCGGTCATCCAGGGCCAGGGCGATGGGATAGGTCTCCGCCAAATTCCCCGCCGTGACATGATCGATCAGGCTGTGCCACCGCTTATCAGCAGGCTCATATCGGTATGTACCGCCAATATCCGTGCGGCAGTACAGCACCCCGGGCACCTTTTGATGGTACACAAAGCCCGTTACATAGCCGCCCCCGGGAATGGGCGCGTTGCGGTATGAATATGGAATGCTGCCTGTCAGTTTCACAGTCTCCACCGGCTTTCATTTTTCTTTATCATATCATCTTTTTCCGCCGATTTAAACATATTTTATGAGCGAAATAATACAGCAAAGTTGACACTTTTGGGGTTTTGGATTATATTAAGGGCAAACTGAAAAGGAGCTGTCTTTATGAAATTTCTGGAACAGCTGCACCACCCTGAAAAGTATTTCCGCGTTCTCTTTAAGTGGGGCCTGCTTGGACTGCTGATGGGCCTGATCGGCGGCGTGGTGGGTGCCGTTTTCCACTACGCGCTGCATTTCGTCACCGGCCTGCGGGGTGCCCACGCCTGGCTCATCCTCCTGCTCCCCCTGGCGGGCATCGCCACCGTTGGCCTCTACCGGCTTCTGGGGCTGCGGTACAACCGGGGCACCAACGAGATCATTGACGCGGTGCTCTCGGGCAGGGAGGTCAACCCCCTCATTGCCCCCGGTATTTTCCTCGCCACCGCTCTGACTCATCTGTTCGGCGGCAGCGCCGGACGGGAGGGTGCCGCCCTGCAGCTGGGCAGCAGCATCGCCTCCAAGCTGGGCAGACTGCTGAAGCTGAAGGAAAATGAAATGACGGTGCTGATCATGAGCGGCATGAGTGCCGTGTTTGCCGGCCTGTTCGGCACGCCCCTGACCGCCACCCTTTTCACCATGGAGTTCGTTTCCGTGGGCACCATTTTCTCCCCCGCGCTGATGCCCTGCTACCTGGCTGCCTTTTCCGCCAGCCGACTGTCGGCGGTGCTGGGCGTCCACGCCGAGACCCACCTCTTCGCCGAGGCCGTCGCCCTGACCCCCGCCACTGCCCTGCAGATCCTGGTGCTGGCTATTGCCGTGGGGCTGATCGGCATCGTCATGTGCTGCGCCTTCCACAGCGCGGAGCATCTGGCGGCCCACCGGATCCCCAATCCCTGGATCCGCATCGCCCTGGGCGGTGCTCTGATCGCGGTCATCACTCTGGCCGTCGGCGATCACCGCTACAACGGTGCCGGCATGGACATGGCCCTTGCCGCCGTTGCAGGCCAGGCCGATTGGTACGACTTTCTTATGAAGCTGCTGCTCACCGCCATCACTCTGGCGGCGGGCTTCAAGGGCGGCGAGATCGTTCCCACCTTCTGCATCGGTGCCACCTTCGGCTGTGTGCTGGGGGGCCTTCTGGGCATGGATCCCGGTTTTGCCGCCGCCCTGGGTCTGGTGGGACTGTTCTGCTGCGCCACCAACTCCCCCATCACCGCCATCATTCTCAGCATCGAAATGTTCGGCAGCGCAAATATCTATCTGTTCGCTCTGGTGTGCGTCATCGCCTCCGTCATTTCCGGAAACTGGGGCCTGTATTCCAGCCAGGTCATCCGGTTCTCCAAGGCCCGCATTGCCAGAAAATCCGGCACAGAAACGCCGGAAACCTGATCCATATTTACAATTCGTTTACCTGCATCTTCTTGACAGCAGAGGATTTTTCAGGATATAATTTTCGTTGGTTTATTTTATCGTCACAGAAAGGACCTTGCCTCATGCTGGAATTAAAAAACATCCACAAGGACTATCCCGCGGGCAGCAATTCCGTTCACGCGCTGAAGGGCGTAGACCTGAAGTTCCGGGAAAGTGAATTTGTTTCCATTCTGGGCCCCTCCGGCTGCGGCAAGACCACCATGCTGAACATCATCGGCGGTCTTGACCAGTACACCAAGGGAGACCTGATCATCAACGGCCGTTCCACCCGCCACTTCAAGGACCGGGACTGGGACTCCTACCGCAACCATTCCATTGGCTTCGTGTTCCAGAGCTACAACCTGATTCCCCACCAGAGCGTGCTGCAGAATGTGGAGCTGGCGCTGGCCCTGTCCGGCGTCAGCAAGAGCGAGCGCCGCAAGCGGGCCACCAAGGCACTGGAGTCCGTTGGTCTGGGAGACCAGCTGAAAAAGCGGCCCCTGGAGATGTCCGGCGGCCAGATGCAGCGTGTGGCCATCGCCCGCGCCCTGGTGAACAACCCCGACATCATCCTGGCCGACGAGCCCACCGGCGCGCTGGACAGCGAGACCAGCGTCCAGATCATGGAGATCCTGAAGGAGGTAGCCAAGGACCGCCTGGTCATCATGGTCACCCACAACCCGGATCTGGCGGAAAAGTATTCCACCCGCATCATCCGGATGCTGGACGGCAAGCTTCTCAGCGACTCCAATCCCGTATCCGGCAAGGAGCTGGTTGCCCTGCAGGAGGCCGACATGGTCCGCCTGTCCAATCCCAGCCGGGCGAAGAAGCCCTCCCTCTCCCTGGGAACCTCCTTCATGCTGTCCCTGAAGAACCTGTTCACCAAAAAGGGACGCACCCTGCTGACCGCCTTTGCGGGCTCCATCGGCATCATCGGCATTGCCCTGATCCTGGCCCTGTCCACCGGCATCAACGCCTATATCGACCAGGTCCAGCAGGACACCCTCTCCAGCTACCCCATCACCATTGAAGCGGAGAGTGTGGATATGTCCAGCCTGATGATCAGTATGATGGGAGCCCGGGCTGACGGTGACAACGAGCATGACCGCAGCAAGGTCTATTCCTCCACCGTCATGTATGACATGATGAACGCCATGATGAATGCCGAGGTCTCCACCAACAACCTGACGGCCTTCAAGCAATACCTGGAAAGCGGCAGCGAGATCGCGGACCTGGCGACCATCGTATACAGCTACGATTTCAGCTTCAACTTTTACACCAAGGACACCGACGGCGTCATCATCAAGAGCGACGCCATGAGCCTGATGCAGGAAGCCATGGGTGCCCTCTACGGCGGCAACTACTCCACCTACTTTGAAACCATGGGTACCTACGGCGGCGGCTTCGACGTGTGGGAGGAGCTGCTGGTGGGCGAGGACGGCCAGCTGATCGGCGAGGCGGTCCTGGACCAGTATGACCTGCTGTACGGAACCTGGCCCGAAAACTACGACGAGGTCATCCTCTTCGTAGACTCCAACAACGAGATCTCCGACATTATGCTCTACGCCCTGGGCCTGATCTCTACCGCGGAGATGAACGAGGCCATCTCCAACACCGCCAAGGGCGAAAGCACGGAAGCCGACCAGCTAAGCTGGACCTATGAGGACCTGTGCGGCATCACCTTTAAGCTGCTGCTGCCTGCGGAGGTCTATCAGAAGGATGCCTCCGGCAAATATGTGGATATGTCCGCCACCTCCGCGGGCATGGATTACCTGTACAACAGCACAGACGTGGGCACCACGGTGCAGATCGTGGGCATCGCCCGCCCCAACGCCGACGCCACCTCCAATATGGTCAGCGGTGCCATCGGCTACACCAGCGCCCTGACGGACTACGCCATTGATGCCACCGCCCGGATGGATGTGGTGAAGGAGCAGCTGGCGGATCAGCTGACCGACGTACTGACCGGCCTGCCCTTTGCCACCGGTGAAGAGGAGGAGCTCTCCGCCCAGGAGAAGAAGGCCGCCATCACCGGGTATCTTTCCACCCTGTCCGTCACGGAAAAGGCCGCCATCTATATTGACCTGATGAGCCAGCCCAGCGAAGGCTACATCGCCGCTGTGGTTCAGCAGCAGGTGGGCAGCCTGACCCGGGCCGACATCGAGAGCATGATCGTGGATCAGTACGCCGCGGAGATGGGTGTGGATGCCTCCACCATTATGGGTTATGTAAACCAGATGAGCGACGAGCAGCTCTTCTCCATGGTGGAAGAAGCCATTGCCGCCCAGGCCACCGAGCAGTATATCCAGACCATGCAGGCCCAGCTGGGCGCCATGAGCCAGGATCAGCTGGCCTCCGCCCTGGATCTGCTGCTGGCGGACGACGAGGCCACCCTCACCGCCATGGGCATGACCGCCCTGACGGAGCAGCAGTACGGCTACCTCTACGACGGCTATATGCCCGCCACCGTGTCCGACTCCACCTTTGAGGACAACATGGAACTGCTGGGCTATATCGATGCCGACAGCCCCTCCACCATCAGCATTTACGCCACCAGCTTCGCCGACAAGGACCGGATCGCAGACCTGATCGCCGAGTATAACGAGGGCGTTGCCGAGGAGGATGTGATCGAATACACCGACTATGTGGCCCTCCTTATGAGCTCCATCACCTCCATCATCAGCGGCATCAGCTACCTGCTGATCGCCTTCGTATCCATTTCCCTGGTGGTCTCCTCCATCATGATCGGCGTGATCACCCTGATCTCCGTGCAGGAGCGCACCAAGGAGATCGGCATTCTCCGGGCCATCGGTGCTTCCAAGCGGAATGTTTCCGGTATGTTCAATGCCGAGACCCTGATCGTGGGCCTGTGCTCCGGTGCCGTGGGCATTGGCGTATCCCTGGCCCTGACTATCCCCATCAATGCCATTTTGTATCACTTCACCGGCATTGCCGGACTGAAGGCTGTGCTCCAGGTGGACCACGCTGCGTTTCTCATCGCCGTCAGCGCCGCCCTGACCCTGATCGCCGGCCTGATTCCCTCCCGGAGCGCCGCCAAGAAGGATCCCGTTGTGGCACTGCGAACCGAATAAAACACAGAAGGCACCGCCAAAAGCGGTGCCTTCTTCTGTCTGTGGGGCCATCGGCCCCGCTTTTTTATTCCTTGAAGGTGAGTCCGGTGATGGTAAAGGTCACCGTAATGGTCTGGGGATCGTCCAGCAGGATATTCAGCACGTGGTTTGTGACGGTGACTTCCTCCACCGCGCTGCCATCCCAGGAGTTCAGGGGATCGTTGGTATCCAAAATACCGGAGGCCTTGATGGCGGACTTATAGTCGGAGGTGTTCAGGGTCAGCTCCACGCCGTCCACCACAACACTGTCCCAGCGGATCATGCAGGCCGTCAGGTTGGAGCGCTTGATATTGCCCGCGGTAACGTCGTAATCCTTGATGTAAATGGCGGTCAGGTTATTCAGGCCGGTAACACCCAGCTTCTTGGTCGCCTCGGAGGCATCCTCTGCGAAGCTGAAGGTGACGGTATAGGTGCCGTCCTGCCAGATCTCGATCACAGGGCCGCTCTCATTATTGTAGCAGCCCAGGTCCGCGTCATTGAACAGCACGTTCAGGGCCAGGCGCAGGATCTGCTCGCTGACGAATTCCTCAACGGTGACGGTGACAGTCTTGCTGCAGCCGTCGGAGCTGGTAACGGTGATCTCCGCCGTGCCGGGTGATACCGCGACGATCTTGCCGAAGGAATTGACGGTGACCACGGAAGGATCGGAGGAGCGGTAGGTCAGATACACATCAGCGTCGCCGGAAACGGCCTCGGCCTGGATGTAACCGTACTTTCCTTCCACCAGCTGGTAGGCATCCGCGTCGGTGGTGATGGCGGTGGTGGTGCCGGACGCGGCCTGCACCGTAACGGTGATCTTCGCCTCCACACTGCCGCTCTGGGAATAGGCGGTGACGGTGGTGGTGCCGATGCCCCGGGCACGGATCATGCCGTTATACACCGTAGCGACACTATGATCGTCGGTCTTCCACAGCAGCACATCGTTGTTCTCCGCAGGAGTCACAGCCACGTCCGCATACCAAATGTCGCCGATGGTCAGGTCTACCTGGGTCTGGCCCAGCTCAATTCCGGTGATCTCCACCACCTGGGGAGAAACGGTGATATCCGTATAGGAAAGGGCGGCGCTCTTGAAGAAGCCACGCATCAGCGCGTCGGTGACTTCCTTATCCACCGGCTGGCAGGTCACACGGTCCACCAGGGTGAAGCTGTAATCGGCGGGGGTAACGGTACGGTCATACCAGCCCTGGTCCCAGTACACCGGCACAACGCCCGCGGCCTTTGCCAGCAGGTTGAAGATCTCATTGTGGTAGGCCCGCTGCTCGGGATTGTTCTTGTTCACCACGCCGTACTCGCCCATAATGACGGGAATTCCCTGGGAGGTGAAGCGGGTCTCAAGCTTCTGGAAGTCGGCCACCAGCTCCTCGACCATGGTGTCGGTGAAGGTGGTGTAGGTCATGCTTTCGTACATGGCAAAGGCCCAGTTGTACCAGTGGACTGCTGCAAAGATCCGGCCCTCCACGGCGTCATCGGGCATCTCAAAGCCGTACTTCTCGTTGGTCATGGCCTCCACATTGGTGTAGCGGCCGGGGACGGACAGCCAGCGTCGGGCGTTATTGGAGCCGGTGGAGCGGACCACATTCACAAAGATCTGATTCAGATCCATGATGATGTCATTGTCCGCCGCCATATCCTGGCTTCCGTAGACCTCGTTCATGGACTCGAAGATCAGGTGCTCGTCATAATCCCGGAAGTACATGGCGATGGACTTCCACACCCCGGCGAACTGAAGGAACAGGCCCTCCAGATCGTCGGTGCCGATCTGCAGCCAGCCGGACTCGTCGGCGCCGTCATGGTGGATGTTGATGATGACGTACATATCCTCATGGATGCAGTAGTCCACGATATCCTGGACCCGGCTGATCCACTTTTCATTGATGGAGTAATCATCATTGATCATGGTGCCCCAGGTGATGGGGATGCGCACGGTGTTGAAGCCCAGGTCATGGACCGCGCTGATCAGGGCCTGGGTGGTCTCCGTGTCCTGCCAGAGGGTCTCGTTGGGGGTAAAGCCGGTGTGGCCGTCCATGGTGTTGCCCAGGTTCCAGCCGGTGCCCATCTCCGCCACGATCTCGGCAGCAGTCAGATCCCGGAAGGGCAGCGGATCTCCGTCGCTCTCCGGCTGGATGCTGACATAGATCACATCCCCGGTTTCATTGAGGATGGTGATAGCCTCATTCCCGCCGACAACGGTGGTGTTGGAGGGCTCCTCCGTGGGCAACGTTGCGGGAGAAGTGGTTTCAGTAGGGGCGGTCGTCTGAACGGTGGGATCCGATGTGGTGCTGCCGGTATCCCCGCCGGTGCAGGCCACCAGGCCCAGCACCAGGGAAAGACTCAGCATCAGGGCCAGAATTCTCTTCAAATTATTCATAGAGCGGAGCTCCTCTCAATCGTTATAGGTGACCGCGCCGGGCTCTTTTTCCAGCTCGTCAAAGAAAATGCGGGCGTAGCTGGATATGGTATAGATGATGCAGGCAGGCCCAACGCAAAAGCCCACGAACATGGTCACAATGTTCCAGCTGAACAGGATGACCTGCACCACGATGGCAGCCAGCAGGGTCAGGGTGCGGACGAAATATTTGACGGCAATATCCGAGGAATTTTTCAGGGTCTTGAAAAAGCTGTTCTCGTATCTTGCCTGCAGGGCAAAGGCAAACAGGAAACACAGGATGAACACAAACGCCGCGATCATGCCCATGATCAGAAGAATGATGGGATTGCCTTCGATCTGCTCAAACAGGGAAAAATCAAGCCAGACCACATACAGGCAGAACAGGAACAGCAAGCCGTAAGGAATGCCGCATTTGAAATTTTTCTTGAAGGAGGCCAGAAAATCCCGGGCTACGTAGCCCTCCTCCCCTGCCGCCAGCTTCATGCAGACATCGTGGGCCGCGATGGTCGCGCCCCCCAGTGTTACAATGGGCAGGGAGCACAGCATCCACAGGAAGTTGACCTTCAGGATGTTGCCCAGGCCTGTCATAAGCTTGTAAATAATGCCGTCTGTGCTGAATATTTTCATATGATGCTCTTCTCCTTGGGGAAAAAGGCTGCCCCGCGGGGCAGCCTTTTGATAATACGGGTCATCAGCCAGCCAGATTCCGGGTGGCTTCTTCCATGGCGTGGCGGATCTCCGCCTCGTTGACGGTCCAGGTCACGCACTCGTCATAGCCGTAGGACTTGGCCTGGGAGATCATCTCAGAGACGATCTGCTCATACTCCGCGTCGCTGGAGGCATAGATGGCGCGCCAGGAATAGGTGACGATAATATCGGTGACGGCGCTCCAGGTGGTCTTGAAGTCGCCTTCCTTGGAGGTCATGGTGTAGCCCGCGTCAACGGCGACGGAATAATTTGTGGTCTCCATGTACTCCTGGACGGTGGTCACGCCGGTGTAGTCCCGCCAATCCTGCTCGATCTCAGTGGCGCCGGCAGCCAGGGTGTTTCTCCAGGTTTCATACTTGAAGGTCTCGCCCACGATGGAGTCGGGGTTCTGGGCATCGATGCTCCAGGTGGTATTGTTGATCTGGATGCAGCCGGAGTTGAAGTCGCCGGTGCCCTCGTAATCGCCGATCATCTGGGTGGAGCGGTCGCCGCGGCACTGCAGGCCGAACTCGGTCAGGTAGGTATAGCCTTCCTCGTCATAGTCCCAGCACAGGCCCTGGGGACCGTAGTTGTAGGTCATAACGCCCTCGGGGGTGCACAGCCAGTTGATGATCTCCATGCACAGCTCGGGGTTGGAGCTGTTGGAGCCAATGGCCCAGATACGGTTGCCGCCGGTGGTGGACATGCCGTAAACCAGGGGAGTTGCTTCGGTGGGAACCAGGGAGCCCATGAACTTGCCCTCGGCCAGGTGCTCCTCGGAGTTGTAGCCCAGGGAGCCGGAGTAGTTAAATATCGAGAAGAAAACGCCGCCGGCCTGAACCTTCTCATACATGTTGTCATAGAGCTGAGACATAGAGTTGGGGTCCAGCAGGTCGTTCTGGTAAAGCTGGTTGAAGAACTTCAGGGAAGTCAGGTAGGGACCGTTCTCCTCCAGCGCGTCGTGGTAGGTGCCGGTCTCCACATCGTACAGGCCCAGGCCGTGCTCGTCATAGCCGTAGTAAGCGGTGGCGAAGGCCTTGACGTACATGACCATGTCGCCGTCCCAATCGGGCCACAGGGAAACTGCGTAGGTGGGATTGCCGTTCTCATCGGTGGGGCAGATCTTCTTCATGTCGATGAACAGCTGCAGCATATCATCCATGTCATTGATCTCAGGATAGCCAAGCTGCTTGTACAGATCCCAGCGGACGTCCCAGGTGTAGAAGAAGGACTGGTGGCTCTCGGAGGAACCGGCCACATTATGACCGAAACCGTAAACGATGTAGTCGCCTTCCTCGACGACGTTGCCATCATCAT
>CAZHEG010000012.1:0-12841 GCA_964531435.1 uncultured Oscillospiraceae bacterium
TTCAGGTTGGGCAGCGTGATCTTCCAGAAGCACTCCCAGCCGGAGCCGCCGTCGATCTTGGCGGCCTCGTACATGGATTTGTCCATCTTCTGCAGACCCGACAGGAATATCAGGATCTGCACACCGGAATACCAGAGGATGGTGATCATGTTCTCAAACAGCTCCGATATTGGCTCCGCCAGCATCGTGGGAAGCACACTGCCGATGGCTGTGGAGATGGCCTGGGTGTCGATGGCGGAGATGCTGCCTGCACCCTGCTCCGTCAGCATGCCCAGGATGGGGCCGCTGACGATGATGACGGGCAGGAAGAAGATCAGCCGGAAGAAGCCCTTGCCCTTGATGGGCTGGTTGAGCATCATGGCGATAATCAGGGCAAAAACCACGATGATGGGGGCGGAGATGACGGTGGAAAGGATGTAATCTATCAGTTCCACAGGGAAATCCGCGTCGGACAGCAGGATCTGGGTGAAGTTGGCATAGCCCTTGAAGGTCAGGCGCATGCCCTGGGGGGTGATGCGGATATTGTTCAGTGCATACCAGAAGGACATGCCCAGAGGATATGCCAGCAGCACCACCGCGCCGATGAACCAGGGGATCATGAAGATCAGACCCATCCGGCCCTCACGGCGTTCCAGATTGCCGGGCTTGATCTTGCGCAGCTCTTTTTTCCGTTCCCGCTTTTCCTTGCGGGTCATGGTTTCCATAGAAGTCATGTCACTCATTCGCCTTCACCTACCTTGTAGGACAGTGCGCTCACTGTCAGACCGTCCACGGTCCAGTCGCTTTCGGTGTAGTTGATGTAGATCACGATGCCGTTGCTGTAGGTGACCTTCACATGGCCCTCCTCCAGGAGCTCATGACGGATGATGTTGGCATCATCCGTTTTCTGCGCCAGCTGGCGCAGTTCGGCGTCGTATTCGATGATGGTGCCGCTGTAACTGGAGAACTCCAGGCTGTACAGGTCACAGGAATTGGTGTAGATCAGCTTGGAGGAGTTTTCCCAAGCCACGTAGAAGGAAGGATACACACCGGACTCCACCATCTGCAGGAAGTTCTCGGTCTTGTTGGCCTCGAAGTTCACATAGCCGGAGTACATGGGGATGATACCCTTGAGCACCATGCTCAGGAAGGGGATATCCTGGTCCACATACAGGTAGTCAGAGGAGCTCAGGGGCATATCCAGGAAGGCATCGGTGTACTTCCACAGGTATGCGTTGGGGGTCTCCAGCAGCAGGTCACAGCTTTCGTCCGCCGCGCTGACGGTGCCGATGAAGCTGTGCATGGTGTCGGTACGGGAATAATAGCTGCCCTTGGAGCTGTAAGAGAACAGGGTGTCGGAAATGCCCGCCAGAGCCAGGCCGTTGACGCCCTTGCTGTTCATGTCAGCGGTGAGGCCTGCCAGGGTGCTTGCCGCCTTGGAGGGCAGCAGGTAGTAGAACAGGTCGTAAACATCGCCGTCGGTCTCCAGCTTGTAGGTGCGCTTGTTCACCATCTTCATCACGTTGAAGGTGGTGGTGTTGGTGGTATCGTTGACCAGCAGGCCATCGTTGTACAGGTAGACCTTGCAGCCGTTTTCCAGCTGGCCGGTGATCAGCTCCGTCAGGGATCCGGTGCTGCCCAGGGAATTGTCAGCCTTGTACTTGTTGATGGGATAATCGTACAGGCCGCCGGACTGCCAGCCCTTGTAGACGGATACCAGGCTTTCCACGCCCGCCTGGCGCAGCTGCTCATAAATCTCGGCAGCCTGGTCCACGGTGGTCATGGTCACGTCGATGGTGCCCATCAGGAACTCCTCCTGCTCCACGCCCAGGATGTCCACCCGGGTGTTGTAGGAGGTGTCGTTCACAACGACCATTCCGTTTTCCAGGAGGTAGTCCCGGTAAACGTTGGCCATGCCGGAGTAGTTGGCTTCGTCACCGGACAGCAGGCAGTAGCGGACCTGCAGGTCGGTGTGCATCCGGTCAGTCTCAACAGCCTTGACGGTACCGGAGTTGGAGTTGTTCAGCGGCTGGGTGAACACGTCACGCAGCAGGAACTTGGCGAAGCAGCGGTTGTAATCCACGGTGGCGCCGTTGGGCTGGCATTCCACGCTGCACCGCTCGTCGCCGGACTCCACGATCGCCAGGTAGGCCATGTCGTCATCGGTATGGGCCATGCCGAAAATGGGAGCCAGGACGTTGTTGGCGTCGGTGACCATGTCGTAACGCTCCCACAGCTCGGAGGTGACGGCGCTGACGGTCAGGCCCTCATCCACGCCGTAGATCATGCGGGAGAAGCCGGTGGAATAGCGGCCTTCCTTATCCTCCAGATAGATCAGGGCGCCGTTGCCGTCGGGGATCAGCATATAGCCGTTCTCCTCGCCCAGGTAGGTGTAGCCCAGGAAGGGGAAGATGCTGACGGTGGAGATGTAAGTGCCGTTCTTTTCCTCCACGATGGAGTAATCGGGAACACGGACCACAAGCTCGTCGCCCACCAGGCTGATCTCAACGCCCAGGCCGAACTTGTATTCCTTGAAGTAGATCTCCGCGTAAATGCCGTTTTCCGTGTACCATGTGGTGATGGTGTTGGCACTGTTGACCAAATCCACCTGATAGGTATTGATCGTGCCGATGATGGCGGTCAGGACGATGCCGCTCTTCATGTAGCCGGTCCAGGTCTTGTTGTTCTTGCCGTCATCCTTTTCCTCGCTGAGGGTGGACTCCATAATGGAGCCGGTCTTCTTGTCCTCCAGCTTGATGGAAAGGGTGGGCTCATAATAGTAGAGCTTGTGGCTGTCGCTTTCCGCGACCAGGATGTAATCCTCGGAGGCCTCCACCTTCTTGCCGGTGGTGACCACCTTTTCGCTGACGAATTCGTAATCCAGCTCCTTGCTTCCGCCGCCGCCCAGCAGAGCCGCGGCCGCAATGCCGGCAACTGTGGCAACAACCAGAACGATGGCCACTACCACGATGATGGTCTTTTTCTTTTTAGTAGCCAAGGTTGTACACCACCTCTCCGACGATCGCCGTCACGAATTCAAATACCTGTGCCCACAGCACATAGATGATGAAGATCAGCAGTGCCAGGATCAGGGCGGCGAACACAGTCAGGAAAATGATCTTGACCGTTTCACCCATGGTGAAGTTGTTGACCTCCTTCAGGCCCGCCACCGCGATGACGATGGTCCAGCCGTAGATCACCAGGTTCAGCATGGTGACGAGGAACACCTCATTGTTGGTCAGCACATGGCTCATCAGATAGCTGATGGGGGTCAGGATGATGTAGGGCACCAGGCTGTAACAGAACATGGTGTACAGCTTCTTGACGGTGCCTTCGCCGTCGTTGATGGTACACACCAGATACGTACAGGCCGTCAGCGCCACCATAAGCACCACCACGGTGCCGATATCCTGCAGGATCTCGTAGCGGCCTTCCATGACGTTCTTCACCAGGAAGCCGCAGGTGTACTTGTTCACCACGTACTCGATGATGAACACCACCAGAAGCAGTGTGGAGGTGATCCAGTTTGCCCGGCCCTCGTGAGAGATGCCGTAGGCGCCGTCAAAGGGGTTCTTGATGTAGTAGCCGGCGTAGCAGATATCGGTGATGATGGGCTTGCTCTTGATATCCTCCAGCCAGGCTCTGGGCTTATCCAGAATGAACTTCTTTTTGTCCAGAACGCTGATGGCCTTGCTGATGGCCCACAGGAGGACACAGACCAGGATCACCGTCATGATGTTCTGCTTCAGCCAGACATTCCGGATCTCCCAGTAGGCATCGGAATAGCCCTCGTAATCCTTGGCCAGGCGGGCATAATGCAGTGCCATCTGGTAATTCTCTTCCTGGAAGTATGCGCGGCCCATGGCCTTGTTGGCATAGTCGAACATGGAGTTCATTTCCAGGACCTGAGAAAGGGGCTCCTTACTTTCGGTGTAACGGCCCTTGGAGTAGAGGTACAGTGCCTGGTGCAGCAGATCGGTGAACTCGGTGGGTTCATATACCTGGATCTGGCACTTATCGGAGTCCAGCACGTAGATGCGGTCCTCGCTGTCAACGGCGATGCCGCTGACCATGGAGCACAGGCCCACACGCTGGGTGCCGTCATCGGGGCCGCCGAAGACGAAGAGCATCTCGCCGTTGTTGTTGTACTCGAAGATGTAGCCCTGCTGGTCCACCACATACACGTTGTCGTGGTTACCCGCCGCCACATCCACGGGGGTGTCGGCATAGGTGTTGTTTTTATCCTCGCCCATGACATTGGTGCCGGCGATGTTCAGAAGCTTCAGGGTGTAGGTCTCATTGCCGCGGGTGACGGTGTAGATCAGGCCCTTATCGTCAATGCCCAGGTTGGTGGGAGTGGCGGGAATGTTGCTGACCATCTTGGCCCGCTGGGCATCCGTCAGGATGGCGCGGTAGATGATGGTGGTCAGGCTCTGGGAGGCGTAGTTGGTGCCGAAGTAGCCCAGGAAGGTGCCGCCCTCGGTGGGAGAGATCTCCACGATGCCGTTGGTGTTGGACTCACAGATCACGAACATGATGCCCGCGTCATTGACCACGATCTTGATGGGCAGGAAGCTCAGGTCGCCGTAAAGGGGGCTGGTGGGCTTGCCGTAGCTGCCGGCAAGCGCGCCTTCCTCATCGAAGATGTAGATCTGTCCGGCGTCGCGGTCGGCGACATAGACCAGGCCGTCGTCGGTGACATACAGGCCCTGGGGATTGACCAGGGTGCCCTCGCCGAAGGTCCGCACCAGGTCGCCCTCCAGGTTGCCCACCACGATGCGGGCATTGCCGGAGTCGGCAACGTACACCAGGCCGTCATCGGTGACCTGAATGTCGCTGGGGGAAGAAAGGGTCTCTTCGCCGAACTTGGTGATGGTCTCGTAAGCCAGGTAAGCGGTCTGAGTCTGGGAAATGCGGCCGTAGCCGTCGATGGTGTAGGTAACGTAAGGGGTAGCCGCGTAGGCCACGGCGGGGCTCATGGCAGCCAGCACCAGGATGCAGGCCAGCACCGCCACGATGATGCGGTTATAATTTCTTCTCATATCCCTGCCCCCTTACTTGATGCCGGAAGTCGCCATGGTGTTCATGACAGACTTCTGCAGAATGATGAACAGGATCAGGTTGGGGAGGAACATGATCAGCGATGCCGCAGCCGCGACACCCTGACCGGCGACGGTATTGTTGGCATTGACCAGAGTATTCATATAGAAGGTCAGGGTCTTCATGCCGTCGTCGTTGATGAAGTAGTTGGAGGTCTCCATGTTGGTCCAGACCTGCTGGAACACCAGGATAGCCGCCGTGGCGATGGCAGGCTTGATCATGGGCAGGATCACCTTCCGGTACACCTGCATATCGGTGGCGCCGTCCATGTAGGCCGCCTCCAGCAGGGAGTCGGGAACCTGCTCTACGAACTGCTTCACCAGGAACAGTGCCACAGGCATGGCGACCAGGGGCAGCACATGGGCCCAAACGGTATCGATGAGGCCCAGCTGGCAGATGACGATGTAGCGGGGGATCAAAACAGCGGTGCCCACGAACATGATGGCCAGCTGGTTGATCTGGGTCAGCATGTTGCGGCCCTTGAACTTGATCTTTGACAGGGCGAAGGCAGACATGGTGGTCAGCAGCAGCGATGCGCCCACGGTGATCACCGTGACGATCAGGCTGTTGAAAATGTAGCGGCTCAGGGGGATGCCGCTGGCGCGGCTGAACTTCATCAGCTTGGTGAAGTTCTCAAGGGTCGCGTTCTTCACGAAGAAGGTGGGCGGGAACGCGAACAGCTCCTCCATGGGCTTGAAGGCGTGGTTGATGATAAAGATCAGAGGCATCGCCATAAACAGCACCAGCGGGGCGATGGCGACCAGGATCTTGATCTGACTGCGCTCAAATTTCTTCGGATTGATCCGCTTTCCTTTGTACGCCATTTTTTCTGCCTCCTTTCTTTGTGGGTTCCTTGTCTGTCAGCAAAGCGTTGCAGACCTTGGAGAACAGCTGCACGATCAGCAGCAGCACCACGGACACTGCCGCGGCGTAGCCCATCTCGTAGCGCTGGAAGCCGTAGTCCTCGATGTGGTTCACCAGCAGCTGGGACGCGTAACCGGGAGAGGGGTTACCCACCAGCAGGGAGGAGATGACGCCGTTCTGGAAGGCGCCCACCACAGCCATGACCGCGGCGAAGAGCATCTGGGGTTTCATCTGGGGAATGGTGATGTAGATCATTTCCTGGAAACGGTTGCTGATGCCATCGATGGCGGAGGCCTCGTAAAGGGTCTCGTCGGTGTTCAGGATACCGGCGATCATACTCAGGAAGCCGATGCCCATGGAGGACCACAGGCCGATGACGATGACGATAGGCAGCACGTAATCGGCGCTGATCAGCCAGATGATGGGCTCGGTGATGATGCCCAGCTCCATCAGCCAGGAGTTCAGCAGACCGGACTGGTCGCCGGAGAAAATGACCTTCCACAGCACGGTCATGGCAACGCCGGTGGTCATGCTGGGGGAATACAGGATCAGTGCGCAGATGGTGCGGGGCACCTTGCTCAGGTTGCACAGTGCCCAGGCCAGGATAAAGGACAGGATGTAGCCGCCGATACCGACGACCACCGCGTAGATAACGGTGTTGGGCAGGACGTACTTCATGAAAATATCATCGCCGGTGAGGATGGTGATATAGTTCAGGAAGCCGACCCACTCGGGGAACTCGATGGCGTTGAAGTTGGTGAAGGAGAGGATCACCGCCAGAATGACGGGAACCAGGATAAACACGGAGAAGATCAGGGCGTAGGGCGCCACGAAGACCCAGCCGTGCCAGTTGTTTTCCCGGCGGGAGATCTTGTTTCTCTTCCGCTTCAGGGCGTTGGCGGGGGGATTATTCTTTGCTGCTGTACTCAACCCGGTTCACCTCCTTATTCTGTTCTGCCCAGAAGTTCTCTGACAGAATCGATGGTGGGAATGTAATAATATTCGATGACGTTGCCCTCGCTGTCGATGAAGCCGAACTCCTCCAGCTTGCGCCGGATCTCACGGTTGATGGTCTTGACCGCTTCGTCGATGCGCTCCTGCTCGTCCTCGCCGTCAACGACGATGGAGTTGAAGGCGTTGCTCATTTCACGCTCCAGCATGTAGGTGCCGGGGACACGGGCCACGTCCACAACGTTCTTGGCGAATTCCAGGATGACTTCCTTGTCATCGCTGTCCAGGGGCAGCTGGGCAAAGGCTTCCACATTGGCGGTGTTCCACAGGTACTCATCGCCGTAGGTGATCTGCATGATCTGGCCGAAGAGGGACTGAACATCGGTGGAGGACCACCAGCTGATGAACTCCCAGGCCATCTGCTCCCGCTGGGCATCGCTCTTGAAGATAACGGTGGATTCGGCACAGCCGCAGGTGCTGCGGTCGATGGTGCCGTCCTCCTGCACGGTGCCGGGCACCAGGGCGATCTCCCAGGAGCCCTCCAGCTCCGGCGCGGCATTCTTCAGCAGGTTGTAGGTGCCCAGATCCGTGATGCCGATGGGCAGGTCGCCGTTACGGAAGTGCTGGTAGAAGTTGTCGATATTCACCGGCATATTGTACACGGTGAACAGGTCGGTCAGGGCGGTGAAGCCGGTAACGGAGGCTTCGCTTCCCAACGTGGTGCCGTCCTGGGCTACGCCGGAGTAGAGGGAGCCGCCGTTCTGCACCAGCAGCGGGGTGGTGCCGTGGAAGTTACGCATGGCCAGCATGCCGGCGGTGGGATAGTAGAAGTTCAGGCCGCGCATCTGCAGCTCCGGCAGCATATCGATGACGTCCTGCATGGTGTCGGGAACCTCAAGTCCCAGCTTTTCCAGCACGTCGCTGCGGTACACCAGAACCCAGAAGTTCATGGTCTCGGGCATGGCGTAGATGGAGTCGCCGATGGTGCCCGTCAGGAAGAAGCCGGGCTCATAGACGGAGGCCACTTCCTGGAAATTCTCGAACTGGGTCATATCCACCAGCGCGCCGCGGATGGCCAGCTCGTAAGGAATGGTGTAGTTGATGCCGGTGGCAACGTCAGGGGCGCTGCCGGTGGAGTTGGCCAGCACCAGCTTGTACTGGTCGGGCATGATGGAGATATCCACCTCCACGCCGGTAAGGGGGGTGTAATACTCATCGATGAGCTGCTGCATCACCTGAACATACTGGTTGGAGCGGTTGACCCACACCTGCAGATGGTCGGGATCCGTATTGGAAGTGGAGTAGGACTGGTCGGTGAAGGAAGCGATGAAGCGCTTGATGCTCATCCACAGGGAGCTGAAGAAGCCGCGCGCCTCGGGAAGCTGGGCATCCTCCTGATAAATGTAGATGCGGTCGATGGACACGCCGTTTTCCAGCAGGTTGTCGATGGTGTTTGCCAGATGGTGGTTGACGGAATTGGTGCTGGAGGACAGCTCCGCGATACGGTAGGGGATCTCATCAGGCTCATCCGCCAGGGAGATCAGCTGCTCGGCGGCGATGATCAGGCTGGACAGCACGGCAACATTGTCGCCTTCCACATAAACCAGGGCGCTCTCCTCCAGGGCGTACAGCCATGCGGCGTAGCCGTAGAGGGTCTCCTCCAGGTCCGGGATGTAGCGGGACAGCTGCAGATCGCGGTACTTGTCGGAGTTGGTGCCTGCCACCTTGGTGATCTCCAGGGCCAGGTCATTGACGCCTGCCATGATCTCCTCGATGGACTCCAGAATGTAGCAGATGGGATCCAGGCTGATGGTGTAGGAGATGGTGTGCGCACCCTCCTCCAGATAGACCGCCAGGTAGTTCCCCTCTTCGTCGGAAAGGGTGTGGGTGATGTACTTGGTGGAGTAATCCACAGTGTAAGCCTCAAAGTCGGCATTGGGGATCTCGCCGTCCACACGGATATCCATAAAGACGGGGAAATCCGTCTTGTCCGCCTGGCTGTAATTCATGGCGATGTAGTAGTAGCCCGCCTGGGCGACCTCGAAGCCGTAGGTGATCCGCTGGCCGGCGGTATTGAAGGAGTCCGCGTCAATGGTATTGAGCAGGGTGCTGGACACCTCGTAGGGGGTGACGCTGCTGTCGTACTCCGTGATGGCGTGGATGGAGGAGTCATTGGTCTGGCTGTAATCCTCGCCCTGGATGTCGATCAGCGCAGAGCCGGAAGCCGTGGCGGAGCCGGAGCCCGCGGGGGTCTCCTGGGGCGCGCTGAGGGTGATGGCACCCAGCAGGAAGGAGCCGCTGGCCACAGTGACGGCAAAGGTATGCTCGCCGGCGCTCAGCTGCAGCAGCAGCGGAGTGCTGTGGCGGTAGGAGCTGTCCATCAGGGGGTAGGTCTCCCACTGGATCAGCTTGTCAGGCACCGCAACGATCTCATCGCCGTAGCGGTCATAGGATTTCTCCTCCTGAGGCGTCCAGTTGACCTCCAGCTCCACGTTGCGGCACTCGTAGAAGGGGTAGCCCCCGTCCACCTGCAGCGCAAACTCGATGGGCAGGATGGTATCGTCATAGGAAAGGTAGTCAAAGGACAGGACATACAGCGCATCCTCGGGCACGGTGACGGTGACCTCCATCACCTCGCCGGGGCTCAGGTCCACCACGGAGGCGGAGCCGGTATAGCCCATGGTCTCGGCGGTAACGCTCTCGGTCAGCAGCTCGCCCGGATAGCACACCAGGTCCGCGCCGGCATAGGCCTTACCGGTATAGCCCGCGCTCACCTTGCTGTAGCTGTTGGAGATTCGCTCGCTGACGAACTCGTCACTTCCGTAGGTGTACTCCCCCAGTTCCGATGCGGAAACACGGTTGGAGCCGGAGCAGCCACCCAGCACCGGCACGGTCATGGAAATGACCAGCAGCAGCGCCAGGGCACGCATCCAATTCTTCATCGATCTTCTGTCCCTCATGGTGTCCTCCTTGCAGAAAAGGCTTTTTTGCCCCATCCGGGGCGCATCACAACAGGCCAGCACGTTCTGACCCGATTTTATAAAATCATAAAGTAATTTACTTTAAAAGTGTACTACACCCCAGAATAAAAGTCAATGCACGGCGGTGCCAATTTTTATTGTCTTTTTACACGATTTAACCAGTTTCTCTTTGGCGCATTGTGAATTTTGCACAATTTATTCATGTCTAATTTGTGAATAAAGGCCCGCTGCAAGTGCAGCGGGCCCAGTTTTGTATTCAATAGAACAGTTTCCGGTGGATCAGAACACAGCCATAGATGACCGCGGTGACTGCCGCCAGCACGCCGGCGTAGATCAGGATCTGTGTAAAGCTCACGTGCCACACATTCAGCATGAACACGGAGAGGATCAGCAGCATCGCCAGCCAGTACACATAGGCCAGCACGGCGCAGACCAGCCAGCGGAAAGCGGTCTTGGTCACATCCTCGGCGATCTGCCGCTTGTTCATGCCGTCGTAGTAGGGGTTGATGCGGCGGCGAAAGCCCACCCGGGGAGGCTTCGCCCGGCGGTCACGCTTCGTCATAATACTTGACACCCCAGACGCTTTCGTTCTCGCCAACGGCGGAGAAGGTCATGACTTCCCTGCCCGCCTCGTCCGGCATCTTGCAGAATACACCGCTGAAGGTATCCTCGCCGATGGTGATGGTCATGTAGTAGGTGCCGTCCGTCTTGGTCCAGCTGCCGCTGACATTTTCGCCAACCACCTTGCCGTTGGTCTGCAGGTAGAAAATGGTGGGCTGGGCGATCTCGGCGCTGATGTCGGTGCCCTGGTTGATGACATAGTAGCGGCCAACGATGTCGGCGGTCTCATAGCCGGTCTCGGACACGGTCTCGCCCTGGGTCTGGTAAGGCAGCATGCACAGCCAGCCCTCGGCATTGATCAGCATCTGGTGGACCCGGGGAGAGTGGTACTCGCTGCCGTTGTCGAAACGGGTATGGTACACGCAGTAGAGCTTGCCGTCGTCATCCTGCAGGGCGGAGTTGTGGCCGGTCGCCATGTAAGCATAGTACAGGCTGGGCAGGTAGTAGTTGCCGGACAGCTTCAGGCCGTAGTAGGCATGGTTCACGCCGGCCTTGGCGGTCATGCCGCTCATATCCACATACTCGCCGTCCACGGTCTCGCTGCGGTAGACGCGGATCTGGTAGCCGCCCTCCCGGACCAGGCTGCCGTAGGAAACGAACAGGTAGTAGTACCCGCCGGCATGGAGGATATAGGGACCCTCGATGGACTTGTGGCCGCCGCCCACCAGGAGCTTGCCGTAGTAGGCATCCACGCCCTTGTCGGGATCAGACTCGGGATGGATGCACTCGCCGGTGGCGGGATCCAGCTCGATCAGGTAGATGCCGCCGCTCCAGGAGCCGTAGACCATCCACATCCGGTCGTCCTCGTCATAGAAGACGCTGGGGTCGATGGCATTGGGGAACTCCCGGTAATTGTAGCCGGAGCCGCCGTTGAGGTAGGTGTAGTAGGCATAGTCATAGTCCACCACATCCAGCACATTGGTCTCATAGATCGTTTCGCTGTCATAGCCGGAATACAGCAGCGCGCCCTTCCACTCAAAGGGACCCTCGGGGGTCTCGGAAACACCGTAGCACAGGTTGGAGGCATTCCAGGTGGAGGTGGTGCAGTAATACATATAGTAAAGGCCCGTGGTCTTGTTGTAGATCACATCGGGAGCCCAAACGTGCTCGCCGCCGCTCTCGGCATCGTCGGTGGGAATGAGGCTGGTGGGAGCGCCGGCATAGGCAAAGGCCTCATTGTATACGGAGTAGATCTGACCGAACACAGAGTTCTTGGAGTTATAGCCGTCAGACATCTTCTTCCACTTCAGCAGGTCGGTACCGTAGGCAGATGCCATGTGGGAGCCGTAGATGTAGTAGGTGCCGTTCGCCTTCAGAATGGAAGGGTCATGAACAGAAATGCCGCTGGACACAACGCCCTTTTTGATATCGTCATAATTGACGGTGAAATCGTAATCAAATTCAGCCACGTCTTCCGTTACCTCCGAATTGCCTTCTCCCCCGCAGCCCAGCAGTCCAAGAACCAGGACAAGCTGAAGCACAAAAGCGAGAATGCGGAACCATCGTTTATTCATAGGTGATCTCCTTTCAGCGCAGGGGCAGACAAATTTACTAAATTACTTTAGTCCTTTGTTGATTATATAAATCTTTTTCCTTTCTGTCAATGCTCCCCTGTGTCAAAAAACAGGGGCCCGATTTGTTGCTTTTTCTCAAGAACCGCCGTCAAAGAACATTTCCCCCATTTATTGGTATAAAAAGTAAAGAACGGACTAGAAAAAAGACTTTCCGTGTGCTATACTGACGGTGTATGACGCTGTCTGCCTCTCCCATTTCGGGCACCCGGTCCGCCGGGCTACCGCGGCAGCGGCAAAAATAGAAATCTGTAAGGAAGGTGAGCAATTGGAAAACTTTACCAAGTATAGGCTGAAGTCGTCCGACGAGCTGGCTCAGGTGCTGCACAGCACCGATAACCTGTTCGTCATCGCCTGCAACAAGTGCTTCAAGGAGTACGAAAACGAGCTGGAGCCTGACTGCGACGCATTCGCCCGGATCGCCGAAGACTGCGGCAAGACCGTAACCGGCTGTGCAAAGGTAGATTTCCTGTGCAACAAGACCCAGACTGTAAAAAAGCTGGACGACATGATCCCCGAGGGAACCGAAAACATCTATGTGGTCTCCTGCGGCCTGGGTGTCCAGACTGTGGCTGAGCTGGCAGACCTGCCCGTCTACGCCGCCGCCAACTCCCTGAACTACACCGGCCACCACGGCATGGCACTGACCAAGAAGGCCTGCGACGCCTGCGCCCAGTGCTACCTGAACATGACCGGCGGCATCTGCCCCATCGTTGACTGCTCCAAGAGCCTGGTCAACGGCCAGTGCGGCGGTGCCAAGAACGGCAAGTGCGA
>CAZHEG010000013.1:0-12391 GCA_964531435.1 uncultured Oscillospiraceae bacterium
CCAGGAAGCCGTCTTCCATACGGGTCTCATACACGCCTTCGGTGGAGGGGATGATGTTCAGAACGACATTGAACTTTTCCAGGAGCATCTGTGCGCCCCAGCCGGTCTGTTCGCCGCTCCAGTTCGCCAGCTCACTGAACACGGTGATGGTGATGGGGCCCTCATTCTTGCCGCCGGAGCAGCCGGAGAACATTCCAACCAGCATCACTGCGCACAGCAGCAGGCACAGTGTTTTCTTCACGATCTTCTTCATGTTTGTTTCCTCCTCAATGATATGATCATTTCTCAGCCCTTGACGGCGCCGAGCATAATTCCCTTTTCAAAATAACGCTGCATGAAGGGGTACACCAGCAGAATGGGGATCACGGAGATCATGGAAACGGTATACTTCATGACCTTTGCGTTTGCCATAGCTCCCTTGAAGATCTCGATATCATTGCCGGAGATCTGACCTTCCAGGTCCGTGGACATATTCAGGTAGTTGTACAGCAGGTGCTGCAGGGTGAACATACTGGAGTTGTTCTGCATCAGGATCAGGGAATCCGTGAAGGAATTCCAGTGTCCCACCGCGCCGAAGATGGCAATGGTGGCAAGGATAGGCTTGCTCAGGGGCCAGATGATCTTGGTGAACACCTGCATATAGCTGGCTCCGTCCATAAACGCGCTCTCCTCCAGCTCCGCCGGGATCGACTCGATATACGTCTTTACCAGGATGATGTTGTAGGGGGCCACGATGCCGGGGATGATGTAGGCCATGAAGTTGCCCGTCAGGCCCAGCATGGACATATTCATGTACCAGGGAATGATGCCCGCGTTAAAGTACATGGTGATGATGATGAAGCGGTACCAGATCTTGCGGTGCCACATTTCCTTCTTGGTCACCAGGTAGCCGATCAGGCCGGAGGCTCCTACCATCAGCGCCGTGCCCAGCAGGGTGCGGGCAATGGTGACGATAAAGGCCCGGCCGATGGCATTGACCTTCATCATGTTGATGTAGTTCTGGATATTGATACCCTGGGGCCACAGGGTGATCTTGCCCGCCACCACCAGATCCGCATCGGAAATGGTATTGATGAAGATATAGTAGAAGGGGAAAATACAGCTGACGGTGAACAGAAGGAAAATGGTATAGTTCAGGCAGTCGAACACCACATCGGTCCACTTGCGCTCATACACCAGCTCGCCGTTGGCTTTTCTTTTGATCTTATTATGCTTAGCCATAGACTGCACCTCCTGTCAAACCACGCTGCTGCCGCGGATCCACTTGGACGCGGTGTTTGCAACGAACAGCAGGGCCACGGAAATAATGGACTTGGTCATACCCACCACAGTGGAAAGGGGAATCTGGCCGTCGCCGATGCCCAGGTTATACACGTAAAGATCCAAAACCTCCAGATAGTCCTTATTCAGGGCGTTGGTAAAGACCAGGTACTGGTCCATGCCGTTGCTGAGGATGCCCGCGATGGACATGACCAGCATGACCACATAGGTAGGAAGCAGGCCGGGAACGGTGATGTGCCACATTTTCTGGAAGCGGCTGGCACCGTCCACAGTCGCAGCCTCATACAGCTGCTGGTCGATGCCGGCGATGCCGGAAATGTAGATGATGGCGCTCCAGCCCACGCCCTTCCACATGCCCCACAGCAGCATCTTCAGGTAGCTGCCGGAGGAGTCATTGAGGTAGTTGGTGTTGTAGTTATTGCCGGTGATATTCGTCAGCAGGGTGTTGATAAAGCCGTCGGTATTAAAGATGGCGAAAGCGATGGCATACACCAGGACCCAGCTGATGAAGTTGGGGATGGTGGTGAAGGTCTGAACAAAGCGCTTGAATTTGGCACTGCGGGCCTCGCTGAGAAGAATGGCAAAAGCCATGGGAACCCAGCTTGTGGCAATGCCCAGGCCGCTCATGATCAGGGTGTTCTTCAGCACCCGCATCAGGCGGGTGATATACGCCTTGTTCTGCACCAGCAGGCGGAACCACTTTATACCAACGAAATTATCCGCGGACAGGGTGCTGCCGGCAGTGTAATCAAAGAAGGCATACCGCCAGCTGAACAGCGGCAGATAGGAGAACGCCAGCACCAGGGCCAGGAAAGGCATCAGCATCAAAAACAGCTGGAACTTGGGCGCCATTTCCATCTTCTCCGTCTTGGGAGCCCGGGGCTGCTTAACGAAGATCCAGGCGGACATTGCCAGGAACACCAGGCTGAGGCCCAGGAACAGCCACAAGCCGGTGGGCGTCTGATATGTAATGCGGTTTTCGTCAGCGGAGCCGATGATGAGGAAGCAGCTCGCCGTTACGCCTGCCATGCCCAGCACCATCACACCGCTGCCGGCCAGGAGGAAGCGGTTGCCCACGGTCTTCATCCGGGCATTGCCGATGGACATACAGCCTCCCACCGCGGCGATCATCACGCCCACCAGTACGATGATGCAGGATGCAAACTGGACATAATACCAGGTCTCATTCAGCCAGCCCCTGTCAAAAGCACGGGACAGGCCGTTTACCAGTGAGGAATAGGATATGCTGTTGGTAAACAGCGAGGTGGTAGCGCTGATTCCGGCCTGTCCCGCGGCAGTGACGATCCGGGTGGGAGACACTGCGGGGAAGAACATCAGCAGCGCAAAAACGATCAGTGTGATCCGCGCCACGATATAAGGCACATCCATGGGGCTGCGTTTCACAGGTAATCTTTCGCCCATGCAAACACCTAACCTTTCTGCTTGCTTGCCTATAAAGACAGCATTTTATGACGGTTATATTATATTATACGAAAGGCAATAAAAAAACCTTAAATTTTTTAACTATTTTGCACTACTTTTTACACCCCGCAGCCTGGCGGCGGACATAAAAAAGGATCTCCCCGAAGGGAGATCCTCTAATCAGTTATGGATGATCAGGCCTTTTTCTTCTTCAGAACAACGACCACGACCACGGCGACAACGGCCACAACGACAACGGCAATGATGATGCCGGTCATGTTGCTGCTCTGGTCGTCGGAACCGCTGGGCTCGGTAGCCTGGGGCTCGGTGGGTTCGGGCTCGACCACCTGGCTCTGCTCGGGGTTGTCATAGCTGAAGCCGGAGATGGTGAACTGGATCTCCAGGCTGGTGCCGGGAGCGGGATAGTAGCTGATCTCCTTGACTGCGTCATTCCATTTGTTCTGGACCAGGATCTGCAGGTACTCGCCGCTCTCCTCGTTGATGAAAGCGGAGGCATAGGTGTGACGGGTCTGGCCGTCGATGATCAGCTTAACGTCGGTGATCTGAACGTCAGCGCCGAAGGGGATATCGGTGGAGATACCGATGATGTTGAAGTAGTCCTGGCCGGCGGCGGAGAAGTCATCGGCAAAGATGGTGCCGAAGTCGGTGATCTTCACGGAGTAGGTGCCGTTGCCGTCGATGACAGCGTCGGTGACCACGCCGTAGGTCTCGCCGGTCTCATTGCCGTAGATGTGCTGGCCCCAGTAATCGGAACCAACGCCGTTGGTGTCCCACCATGCGTCACGGTAGGTCCAGTTGGGAGTCTGCAGCATCAGGTAAGCATTGTACTTGGCGCTGTTGTCGAAGTCGACCACGGGGGGCTCGGTGGGCTCGGTCTCAACGGGGTCGCCGGTCTCGGCATCCACCAGGGCCAGAGTGAACTCAACGGTCAGGGTGTTTGCGAAGGTGAAGTTTTCGCCGTCCATGGCGGGATCCTCAGCGGTGACGCCGTAGATGTTGTACAGCTCGATACGGTAGTTGCCGTTCTCTTCGATGTCGCCGGTGCCGATCTTGGAGGCATCCAGGGTGACCTCGCTGCCGTCAGCAATGACCTTGATATCGGTCACGGCGAAGGTCTGGTTGTTTTCCATCAGAGCGGCATTGGCGCCGGTGATGTCAACACAGAAAACATTGATGCCTGCACAGCCGGTGGTGCCGTCGCCGCCCACGTCAGTGGCGTTCAGGGTGACGGAGTAGGAGCCGGCGCCGGTAACGGTGGTGCTGGCGTAGGTTGCATCCCAGTTACCGAAGGCCCATGCGGTATCGGTGAACATCAGGAAAGCGGTCCACTCGGAAGCGGTCTCGCCCTCGCCCTCAGCGGGCTTTTCGATGGTCTCGATGGTGAAGGTGATGGTCAGGTTCTCATTGATGACCATCAGGGAAGGATCGATGGGGGAATCGTCGGCAGTGCCGGCACCGTACAGGTTGTAGATCTCGATGCGGAAGTTACCGTTGCCCTCCAGGTCGCCGGTGATCAGCTTGGACAGGTCAACGGGAACATCGTTGCCGTCCACAGTGATGGTCAGATCGGTGACGTTGTAGGTCTGGTTGGTGATGTCCAGGACTGCCTGTGCGCCGGCGATGTCGATGACGAACACGCCCGCGTCGTATGCACCGTTGACATCCCAGCTCAGGGTGTAGGTGCCGTCGCCTGTGACGGTAGTCTTGACATTTTCGCCCCACTCACTGACATCCCAGCCGGTGGTGGAATAGCCCAGCTTGGCCTCGTAGCCGCCGTCGGCGCTGACGGTGATACCCGCCATGCAGGCAACGATCAGCATCAGAGCCAGGGTCATGGAAATAACTCTTTTGATCATAATAGTTTTCCTCCCAATTTTTTGTTCCGGTCAGCATAACCGGGCACATATACAATATACCAAAACACCGCTTGCAAAAAAACACCGTAATTTCTAGATAATTTACCCGAAAAATTTCACTTTGCGTCGTAAAATTTGGTTATTCTGCGGGTAGTGTCAGGCTGACACAGGTCCCGTGGCCCGGATCGCTCTCCACCGCCACACCGTAATCACTGCCGTAGCGCAGGCGGATCCGCTGGTGGATGTTATACAGGGCGATGCTGGAGCGGGGCATCTGCTCCGCCTCCAGGCCCTCCCGCACGGCATCCAGCTGCTGCCGGCTCATACCGGTACCGTTGTCGCGGATCTCAATGCATAGCTTTTCTGCCCGGCGGGAGATCTCCACCCGGACCAGACCCACACCGGACACCGTTTCCAGCCCATGGACCACCGCGTTCTCCACCACCGGCTGCAGCAGCAGGGGCAGCACCGTGTAGTGCTCCGGGTCAACATCCGGCGCCACCTCCAGCTCATAATTGATCCGGTCGCCGAAGCGGAGCCGCTGGATGGTGAGATAATTTTCCACATGGTCCAGCTCCTTGCGCAGTGTGGTGAAGGCCGTACCCGTGTTTTCCAGAACATAGTGCAGTGTCTTGCCCAAAAGCTTGATGGCGTCCGCCACATCCCGGTTGCCCCCTGTGAGGGCCTTCATGCGAATGGTCTCCAGGGTGTTGTAGAGGTAGTGGGGATTGATCTGAGAGGAGAGCATTTTATACTCCATCAGCTGCTGGCGGCTGACCAGCTCCTTTTCCTTCAGCTGGGCCTCATACATCCGGGCATCCTTTTCCTCGATGCTGCGGACCATGACCTTCAGATCCTCAAAGGCCTCCGTCAGCTCATCGTTTCCGCCGAATGCATCGCTGATGCCATGGTCGTTCCGGCTGGCCTTGTGCATTTCCCGGCGCAGCCGGGTGATTCGGTCCGCCACCCGGCCGGAGTAGATGGTCAGGATCACCAGCGGCACCAGCAGTGCCAGCGCAAGAATGGCGATCCAGTTCGACATGATGCTGCGGATATTGTCAAAGCCGCTGCGGTCCAGGGTGCAGATGTACATCCTGGAGCTGGTCATATACAGATTGATGGTGGAAACGGCGGCAAAATAGGGCTCCCCATCCACCTCCACCTGCCCGGCGCTGCGGAAATAGGTTTGCGAATAATCGATATCCACCGGCTGGGGCTGTCCGTACAGGTCATTGCGGGAGGAATAGACGATACCGCCGTCATCCACGGAGATGGCATCAATGATGGTGCCGGAGGACAGCCGGGAGCGCAGGTAGGTATCGCTGACACGCACCACCGCCACCGCCTCGTAACCGGAATCCGGCAGTGTGATCCTGCGGACAAGGCAGAGGTTGCTTT
The DNA here is from genome assembly GCA_964531435.1 of uncultured Oscillospiraceae bacterium. Taxonomy (GTDB): domain Bacteria; phylum Bacillota; class Clostridia; order Oscillospirales; family Oscillospiraceae; genus Faecousia. The sequence goes on from CAZHEG010000013.1 coordinate 5,979, forward strand.
TGGTATCGCCGTAGGATTCCTCGGTGATGGACACCCAGAAGGCATTGGGATAGCTCAGCGCCCGCTGGTACCACCCGGAAGCTGCCACCTCCTCCGTTACGCTGCGGAACTGGCGGTAGTTGATGATGGTGGGATTGTTGGTGTAGATGTAAATGCTGGCCACCTCCAGCGAATTGTAGCTCAAAAGCTCCAGGTCGCTGTAGCTGTTCGCCGCCGCCAGAAATTCGCTGCTGTCCGAATATTCCTGCCGCAGCGCGTTTTTCAGCTCCTTGCTGAAAACGATCTCCTCGCAGATGTCGTAGGCCTGGACGGTGACCTCCGTCAGGAAGGTCTTGACCCGGCGGTTATCCGCCTCCAGCAGCTGAACATAGTAGTCATTCAGGGTCTGCTGGGCAGACCGGATCAGCAGGTTTCCGCCGATCGCCAGAGGAATCAGCAGCGCCAGAGCGTAGACGATGACCATCTGCCACCGGATTCCCAGCTTTATGCGCCCTTTCATTTGTGCTCCAGGATGATCACATCCGTTTTTTCCATGGAAACGGCATCCCCAGCGCGGTATTGGGTGCCGGTGATCAGGTCGGTGCCGTCCCGGTCCAGGACCACATGCTTCGTCTGCGCGCTGTGGTTCAGCAGGAACAGGAATTTGCTGCTGCCGTTTTCACGCAGGGCGGCCTCCACCCCCTCCGGGGTGTCCATGACGGGGCGAACTCCCTGTTCATTGCACAGAAGCTCCGTCAGCTCGCTGTAAAACGCCGCATCCGGGCGGGTCGCCATGTAGTAGGCCTTGCCTTTTCCAAACCGGTTGCAGGTCAATACCGGCATCCCGGCGTAGAAATCCTCCTCGTAGGTACACAGCACCTGGGCTCCCTCGCTGTGGAGCAGGTCGCAAAGCAGGGTGGCCTCGTGGCGCTTGCCGTTGTAGGTAAAGTGGTTCACGGTCCCCTCGGGCAGCGCGTCGATCTCCTCCACCCAGATGCCAAGAATATCCCGCAGCTTGCCGGGATAACCGCCCAGGGTCACCAGGTCGCTCTCGTCCACATAGCCGGAGAAGAAGGTGGTAAGCAGCGTTCCGCCCTGCTCCACAAAGGCGCGCAGCTTCTCATCCACACCGGGCTTTACCATATACAGTACGGGGGCAATGAGGACCTTATACCTGGAAAAATCACCGTCCACGCCGATCACATCGGTGGGGATATTCCGGCCGTGAAGGGCGGTATAGTAATTCTGTACCTCATCCACATAGCGCAGCAGTGTGCTGGGGCCGGCGGAATACTCCGCCGCCCACCAGTTTTCCCAGTCAAAGAGGATCGCAGCCTCCCCATGGGTGCGGGTGCCCAGGGTCTTACCGCCGATGCGCTGCAGCTCCGCGCCCAGCTGGGATGCCTCCCGGAATACCCGGGTATTTTCGTGCCCCGCGTGGTCGATGATGGCACCGTGGTACTTTTCGCAGGCGCCGATGCTGCGGCGCATCTGGAAGAACATCACCGAGTCGGAGCCATGGGCCACCGCCTGGTAGCTCCACAGCCGCATGACACCGGGGCGCTTGAGAGAATTGAAGGGATGCCAGTTGGTAACGCTGGGGGTCTGCTCCATCAGCACGAAGGGCGCGCCCTCCTTCAGTCCCCGCATCAGCTCATGGTTCAGCGCCATCCGTGCGGGAGTGGCATCCAGGCCGGGATAGCTGTCCCAGGATACAAAGTCCAGGTGCTTCGCCCACTTTCCGTAATCCAGGGGCTTGTAGAACTCCATAAAATTGGTGGTGACCGGGATGTGGGGGGTGTGCTTCTTCACCGCCTCCGCCTCCAGAACGCAGCAGTCCATCAGGCTTTCCGACATAAAGCGGCGGTAATCGATGGAGATGCCCTGGAAGGTGGAGCGGTCCCAGCCCCAATGCTCGGTCATGTAGCTGGCAGGCTCGATCTCGTCCCAGTCGTAGAAGGTGTGGGACCAAAAGGCGGTATTCCACGCCCGGTTGACCTCCCCGATGGTGCCGTAGCGCCTGCGCAGCCAATTGCGGAAGGCACCCGCGCAGTTTTCACAGACACATTCCCCGCCGTACTCGTTGGAGATGTGCCAGGCAATGATATTGTCATAATGGCCGTAGCGCTGGGCCAGCTTTTCCGCCAGCCGGACGGAGAATTTCCGGTAGACCGGGCTGTTGGGGCAGGAATTGTGGCGGGAGCCGAACTTCCGCTTGATGCCGTTGGGCTCCAGCCGCAGAATCTCCGGGTACTTCTTCGCCATCCAGGCGGGATGGGCGGCGGTGGAGGTGGCGAGGACCACCTTCAGGCCGTTTTCCCGGCAAATGGCCATGATCTTGTCCAGCTTCTCAAAATTATAAACATCCTCTCCCGGCTGCAGCGCTGCCCAGGAAAATACATTCAGGGTCACGGTGTCGATGCCCGCCAGAGCGAAAAGGCGCATATCCTCTGCCCAGACGGACTCCTCCCACTGCTCGGGGTTATAGTCGCCGCCGTAGGCGATCTTATTGTGGTTCCAAAGCTTTTCGTACATGGTCTCTCTCCTTATTCCACGGTGATGCGCAGCACCACCGGCATATCGCTGTGGATCTCTGCCGTCACATGCAGGCCTTCCGGGTCCTTGTTCCACTCCACCGGGCCATCATATCCAAGGATCTCCACCTTGCTGACGATGCCATGGAAATCCGGGCTGTTTGCAACAGTATTCTCCGCCAACGCTTTAACGGTGAAGTGTCCGTCCTCGGGGCAGCGCATGCAGATGGCGTAAATGCAGCCGTTGCCCACGGTGAAGCGGTAATCGGCGCAGGTATACAGGTCGGCGTTGGTTTCCTGGAAGCAGCCCTCCGCCACCCTGGCGGGGCCCTCCTGACACTTTTTCCAGCAGCGGCTGCCGTTGATGGCCTCGGCGTTGACCCCCATCCAGCAGGCCAGATCCTCCAGGATCTGACGGTCTCCCGCGGGGATGGTGCCGTCTGCCTTGGGGCCGATGTTCAGCAGGAGGTTTCCGCCCTTGCTGACCACATCGATCAGAGTGCAGATGACCTCATAGCTGCTCTTATAGTCCAGGGAATCGGTATAGCACCAGGAGTTGCGGGCCACCGCCGTGTCCGTCTGCCAGGGGTAGGGCTTCGCATCACTCAGGCTCCCCCGCTCCACCTCCACGATGCCGGTGCCGAACATCATGGCATCGTGCTTGTAGCAGATCATCACGTCCGTGCCCCACTGCCTGCCGCAGTTATAATAGAAAGCCGCCAGCTTTTTCAGGTAGGGCTTGAAGGCCCGGTGCTGGATCCACCAGTCAAAATACAGCAGCTTCGGCCGGTATTTCAGGATGAGCTCCGCGGTGCGGGCCAGCCAGTCATCCAGATATGCTTCGGTGGGGTAAGGCTCGCTGCGCAGGTCCCAGTTGTCGGGCTCCGGCATGGCGGGCCAGTAGAAGTCCCCCTTGACCATGGGCTCCTTTACGTCGGAATCAAATTCCTTTCCGTGCCCCATGAACCACCAGTGCTCCGCCCGGTGGGAGGAGGTGCAGAAAACCAGGCCCTGCTTCTCCGCTTCCGCCTTCAGATCGCCGATCAGATCCCGCTTCGGCCCCATTTTCACCGCGTTCCAGTCGGACAGGTCGCTGTCGTAGAGCTGAAAGCCGTCGTGATGCTCCGCCACAGGGAAAATGTATCCCGCTCCGGCGGCCTTAAAGAGGGAGATCCACTGGGCCGGGTCAAAATGCTCCGCGGTGAACATAGGGATAAAGTCCTTGTAGCCGAAACGGCTCTGGGGGCCGTAGGTCTTGACGTGATGCGCAAAGGCAGGCATCCCTTCAATGTACATATTGCGGGAGTACCACTCGTTTGAATTGGCGGGAACGGAATACAGGCCCCAGTGGCTGAAGATGCCCAGCCGCCGCTGGCGGAACCAGGCCGGCACCGGTGCCGTCATCAGGCTTCCCCAGTCGGCGCTGTACGGCCCCGCGGCAACGGTTTCCTCCACAGTCTGCAGAATCTCCTTTTCACGGTTCGGGTTCATAGCACTTCCTCCTCAATCCAAATTGGCAGTGAGAACATTGCGGATTTTTCTTGTGACCTCCAGGGTACCGGCATCCCGGCGCTGGGTAAACAGCAGGACGGTCACATCATTTTCCGGGCTGTTGCAGAAATAAGTTCCCAGCCAGCCATCCCAGCCGTACTCCCCTTTCCAGCCCGCCAGCACCGCCATGCCCGGCTCCACCAGAACGCGGCAGAGATTGCCGTAGGAATAGCCGCTCATGGAATCCCAGCTGTTCCACAGAGAGTGGAGCTGCCAGGGCAGCAGCCCCGCCGAGGTCATAAACTGAACCGTAGCCGGGCGCAGCAGCTGCTTTCCGTGGCCCAGCAGGGACTGGGCCAGCTTGGCATAGTCATCCACCGTGGACACCAAGCCGGCACCGCCGGATTGGAAGGCCGGCTCCCGGTGCATGGTGTAGCAAACATCCAGATTGTTGGTCACGAATTCCTCCATAGGAAGCCCCTGCTGGTAGACCCGGGCCAGACGGTGCTGCTTCTCCGGCGGCACGAAAAATCCGGTGTCCTCCATGCCCAGGGGTTCAAAGATCTCCTCCCGGAGGAAGGTGCCGAAGGGTCTGCCGCTGACCTTCTCGATCACGGCGCCCAGAATATCGGCGGAGGAGCCGTACATCCATTTCTCGCCGGGGTGGAAGGCCAGAGCGCAGCCGCCCACCCTTTGGGCCAGCTCCATGGTGGACATGGGATCGCCGCCGTACAGCCTGCGGTCCGCTTCTTCAAATACCCGGGCCACCTCCCGGCCCGATTCGTCGGTACCGGGGTAGGAGATACCGGAGGTCATGGTCAGCAGATCCCGCACCAAGACCGGGCGGCGGGCCGCCACCTTTTTTCCGTTTTCCCAAACCCGGGCATCCCGGAAGGCAGGAATGATATCCCCCACCGCTTTTCCAAGATCCAGCTCTCCCCGCTCCATCAGCAGCATCGCCGCCACCGCGGTAACGGGCTTGGTCATGGAGTAGATCCGGCAGATGGTATCCCTCCCGAAGGGCACGGCATTTTCCCGGTCCGCATAGCCTGCCTGGGTATAAACAGCCTCCCGGCCGTCCTTGATCACCAGCAGATTTCCGCCGGCGATCTCCCCTTTTTCCACTGCGCCGCAAAGAAGACTGTGCAGCTTTTCTGTCAGGATATCCATCTGAGACCCTCCCGTTTTTTCTTTTATTATAATGTAGCCAAGCCACCGTGGCAACATGAATTTGTAGTGATGATTTGCTCCAGAAATGGATGCTGTGGCATAAAAAAGCGGGGCCACCGCCGTGGCGGTGGCCCCAATACCATTAGTAGCTCAGGCCGAAGTTCAGCTCGTAGTAGTTGCCATGGGCATCCCGGTAGGCGTAGGCCTTGCCGTTCTCGTCCTTCAGGTCGTCGGGCATATACTGGTCCTTGTCGTAGCCGGGAACATCGTTGGGGCTGACGCAGACGCCGTTTTCATCCACAGCCAGGACCTCATCGCCCTTGGGCAGGGTGATGGGCAGCTTGCCGGTGGGATCGTAAGCACCAAACATCACATCGAGGGTCGCGGAGGGATAGGTGTCGAAGCCCGCGGTCAGGGCATCCACATTGCGCTCCACATTGCCCACCAGCCAGGCCAGGGGGAAGTTGATGTTGGCGATCACCTTGCCGCCCTTTGCGTGGACAGCGGCGGCGATCTCGGCGATCCTGTGGGTGCCGGTCAGCGTGGTCTCCAGGTGGGTCTGGGCCATGGGACGGCAGCAGTCATCCACATCGGGAACGGTCTTGCCCTCGCAGATATCCAGCTCCAGATAGCCGGCGGTGGCGGTGAAATAGTCGCCGGAGGAGGGGGACACCATCAAAATGGCGATGTCAGCATCGCTGTAATCCTCGGTCAGGGTGACCTTGCCCTCCAGCATCTGCCGCAGGGCGGCGGTGGCAGCCGCGCCGGCCTCTGCCTTCTTGTTGAACGCCTCGGCGTAGACCTTCTTGCCTGCCAGCTTGTCGGCGGTCAGGGGCAGGATGCCGTCATTCTTCAGCAGGACCACGGACTGGCGGTGGGCCAGGTTCGCGTTGTCCCAGTCGGACTGGTTTGCGACGGCGGCAACGGCCTCCTTGGGATCCCGGTAGGTATCCTCGAACATACCCAGCTCAAACATTTCGGTCAGGGTGCGGGCCACGGCGCGGTCCAGCGCCTCGTCATTCAGGGTGACCATATCGGGGGTGAAGCCCTCGGGGAGGGTGTGGGTATCGTAGTAGCCGTTGGTAGCGCGGTCATATGCCTCACGGCCGAACTTGTTGTCGAACAGGCCGGAGATCACATCCACGCCGGAATTGTTCACGGCGAAGCCGATGCGCTCGGGCTCATCCAGCATCTCAACGCCCCACTTCATGTTGTGGACGATGCCGGTGTCGGAGTTGA
>CAZHEG010000014.1:0-6748 GCA_964531435.1 uncultured Oscillospiraceae bacterium
TGTATCTGGCTGCCAAGGTGGACGGCTGCGGCGATCTGAAGTACCTGTGGAAGGTCATGATCCCCCTGGCTCTTCCCACCCTGATCTCCATCACCATCCTGAAGATGATGGGCGCATGGAACTCCTATATCTGGCCCCGCCTGGTCGCCAATGATGAGGCCCACCGCATGGTCACCAACGGCCTGCGAAACGCCTTCACCGCCACCTCCGGCGATGTCAACTACCCCGTCCAGATGGCAGCCGTTGCCATCGTATCCGCTCCGCTGTTCCTGGTTTTCATCTTCCTGAGAAAGTATATCATGAAGGGTGTCAGCCGCAGCGGCATCAAGGGTTGATCCTTTTTGGTTAGTAGGCCTCACGGCCTGTAACATAAGCACATGAAAAGAAAGGAAATCACTATGAAGAAAATTATCGCACTGATTCTGGCAGTCACCATGGTCATGAGCCTGGGTCTGCTGGCCGGCTGCAGCTCCTCCGGCAACGGCGGCACCACCGGCAGCGTCGGCAACTTTGAGGTTCCCGAGGTTGGTTATGATGGCAGCGAAGTCACCATCACCTTCTACCACACCATGGGCGCCAACCTGTCCGGCGTTCTGGACAACTACATTGTTGAGTTCAACAAGCTGTTCCCCAACATCCACATCGAGCACGACCAGGTCGGCGGCTATGACGATGTCCGCGACCAGATCTCCACTGAGCTGACCGTTGGCAACCAGCCCAACATCGCTTACTGCTACCCCGACCACGTTGCCCTGTACAACCTGACCGGCAAGGTCATCACCCTGGACAACCTGATCGGCTCCACCATCGAGGTCTCCCATGCTGACGGCACCACCGAGATCCTGGGTCTGACTGATGCTCAGATCGACGACTTCATCGACGGCTACTACAACGAAGGCAAGCAGTTCGGTGACGGCCTGATGTACACCATGCCCCTGAGTAAGTCCACTGAGGTCCTGTACTACGACAAGACCTTCTTCGCGGCCAACAACCTGACTGTTCCCACCACCTGGGAAGAGATGAAGGCTGTCTGCGCCCAGATCAAGGCCATCGACCCCAACTCCATCCCTCTGGGTTATGACTCCGAGTCCAACTGGTTCATCAATATGTGCATGCAGTATGGCTCCGACTACACCAGCGCCACCGGCGACCACTACCTGTTCGACAACGATACCAACAAGACCTTCATCAAGGAGTTCCGTGAGTGGTATCAGAACGGCTATGTGACCACCCAGACCCTGTACGGCGCCTACACCTCCGGCCTGTTCACCTCCACCAACGGCACCCGCTGCTACATGTGCATCGGCTCCTCCGCCGGCGCTTCCTACCAGCGTCCCACTGCTGTTGACGGCGCTTACCCCTTCGAGGTCGGCATCACCACCATTCCCCAGGTCAATGCTGAGAAACCCCAGGTCATCTCCCAGGGCCCCAGCCTGTGCATCTTCCAGAGCGAAAATGAGCAGGAAGTCATCGCTTCCTGGCTGTTCGTCAAGTATCTGACCACCACCGTCGAGTTCCAGGCTGAGTTCTCCATGGTTTCCGGCTACGTTCCCGTTCTGGAGTCCGTCGCTGAGAACGAGGTCTACGCCGCATGGCTGGCTCAGGCTGACGGCGGCGACTACATCACCGCTCTGTCCGCTAAGGTCTGTCTGTCTCAGGTCGATGCCTACTACACCAGCCCTGCCTTCAACGGCTCCTCCACCGCCCGTACTCAGGTCGGTGCTCTGCTGACCGCCGCTCTGTCTGCCGATGCCGGCAGCGATCTGGACGGCACCATCAACAGACTGTTCGAGGACGCCATTGACGAGTGCGAATACAACGGCTGATAAAACGATGATGAGCAAGAGATTTCTTAGAGGGATCTCCCTCCTTGCTCTGGTATGCGTGATGGTCTCCTGCTTCGCCGCCTGCGGCGAGGCAGGGAAGGACCCCACGGAAACCACTGCCGCCCCCATCGAGACTGTGGACTATGCCGGCTCTGTCACCCTGGATATGTCCTCTGACACCAAGAAGGCGGAAGTCACAGTCAAGAGCTTCGTGGACGGCGACACCACCCACTTTTATGTGGATAACTCTGTGGATCCCTCCGGTGTGCTGAAGGCCCGTTACATCGCCATCAACACCCCCGAGTCCACCGGTAAGATCGAGGAGTACGGCAAGGCCGCCTCCAACTTCACAAGAGAAAAGCTTTCCTCCGCTACTTCCATCATTATCGAGTCTGATGACAGCAACTGGAATATCGACTCCACCGGCAGCCGCTGCCTGGTCTGGGTATGGTACAAGACCGCGGAGTCCGATACTTACCGGAACCTGAACATCGAGATCCTGCAGAATGGCCTGGCCATCGCTTCCTCCTCCGCCAACAATATTTATGGTTCTGCCTGTATGGCAGCCATCAGCCAGGCGAAGGCCCAGAAGCTGGCGATCTATTCCGGCGAGAAGGATCCCGATTACTACTACGGCGAAGCCGTTGAGCTGGACCTGAAGGAGCTGCGCACCAACATCGAGGATTACGCCGGTATGACCGTCGCCTTCAACGGTGTTGTCACCAAGAACAGCAACTCCACTGCTTATGTGGAAGCCTATGACGCCGAGACCGATATGTACTACGGCATGACCGTCTACTATGGCTACAGCCTGTCCGGCACCGGCCTGAAGATCCTGACCGTGGGCAATGAGGTCCGCATCGTTGGCTCTGTCCAGTTCTATGAAACCGGCGGGACCTGGCAGGTCTCCGATATTACCTACCGTGAGATGAAGCCCACTGACGCCGGCAACATCCAGTGCATCAGTGAGGGCAATGAGCCCGCCTTCCGGCTGACCGATCCCGCCGTCTTTGCAGGCGGCACCGTGGAGATCGTCACCGATGAGGGCACGGAAAGCTACAGCTTCGCGGAGCTGTCCCTCAGCTCCTCCATCTCCATGGAGGGCCTGACCGTTGTGGATGTTTACACCACCAACGATGAGGAGAGCTCCTCCTACGGCGCCATGACCCTTACCTGCCGCGCTGACGACGGCACTGAGATCTCTGTCCGCACCGTCGTCCTTTATGACGCACAGGGCAATCTGGTGACCGAGGATGCATTCGATGGCAAGACCATCAACGTCAAGGGTATCGTGGATTATTTCAGCGGCACCTATCAGATCAAGGTTTTCAACGTCAACGATATTGACATCGTTGGCTGATCAACAAAAGAAGGAGTTTATTATGAAGAAGATCATTTCCCTCCTGCTGGTGCTGGTCATGGTCACCGCGCTGTTCGCAGCCTGCGGCGAAAACGGCTCCGGCAGCACTGAGCCTTCCGAGACCGTGGACACCACTGCTGAGGCTCTGGCCAATGCTAAGGCTTACATCAAGGGCGTTTACAAGGACAGCGAAGGCACCCTGACCAGACAGGACTACACTGTTGTTTCCGTCGTTTCCATCGGCAGCGCCACTTATGACATCGAGTGGACCATCGAAGTGACTGCCGGCGACGCTTCCAGCGTTGCTGTCACTGACGACGGCACCGTCGCCACCATCCAGATCCTGAACCCCAAGCCCACTGAGGAAGTCCAGTACAACCTGGTCGGCACCATCACTGCCGAGAACGGCCAGTCTGTTTCCGTTTCCTTCAGCCACTACATCGGCGCTGTCGAGCCTGATGCTTCCGCTACTGTTGCTGTTCCTCAGACCTCTGTGACCGCCGGCGTGGCTTACAAGTGGGGCATGTACCAGGCTAACCTGGATCAGACCCTGTACTTTGCCGGCACTGTTGCCAACAAGGACTACTACCTGACCACCACCGATGACATCAACCAGGCCACTGACGTGTACCTGGAGGAGGTCGAGGGCGGCTATCACCTGTACTTCTACGATGCCGAGGGCACCAAGATGTACATTGATATTTTCAAGAGCGGCGACTATGTCAACCTGGGCCTGACCACCGAGCCCACCGCTGCTCTGACCTGGGACACCGAGTACAACACTCTGGCCGCCACCATCGAAGAGGGCCAGTACTACATCGGCACCTACAAGGAGTACAACACTCTGAGCTGCTCCTCCCTGAGCTATGCCGCCACCTCCTTCCCCGCAACCATGTACGCTGTTGAGCAGAAGGCTGTCACCACCACCGTGGTCACCGCTCCCGCTGCTGAGACCGCTTACAAGTGGGGTATGTACCAGGCCAACCTGGATCAGAACCTGTACTTCGCCGGCACTGTTGCAAACAAGGATTACTACCTGACCACCACCGATGACATCAACCAGGCCACCGACGTGTACCTGGAGGAGGTCGAGGGCGGCTATCACCTGTACTTCTACGATGCCGAGGGCACCAAGATGTACATTGATATGTTCAAGAACGGCGACTACTTCAACCTGGGTCTGACCACCGAGCCCACCGCTGCTCTGACCTGGAGCACCGAGTACAACACTCTGGTTGCCACCATCGAAGAGGGCCAGTACTACATCGGCACCTACAACACCTACAACACCCTGAGCTGCTCCTCCCTGAGCTATGCAGCCACCTCCTTCCCCACCAATCTGATCACTGTCGCAATTGGTGAGTAATTTCGAGGAAGATTTCTGAATTTGCCCCACAGCCATCCGGCTGTGGGGCTTTTTCGTTCTGTGGGGAAATAGATGTTGACAAATCAACAACTGTGGTGTATAATGCCGACGTTGACAACTCAACATCACGGGAAATGAGGTGAAATCATGCTGGACCGATTTTATAAATTCTCCTTTGCCCTCAATGAGATGTACCGCTGCTGGCACCAGCTCACCGCGGAAGAAATGGCAGGCTACGGCCTGAAGGGACCCCAGTGCATCTATCTGCTGGCGATCTCCAACCATCCGGAGGGACTTACTTGCTCCCAGATCGGCGAGCTTGTGGACCGGGACAAGGCGGATGTATCCCGCACCATGGCCTACCTGGAGGAGAAGGGAATGGTCACCAAGGAGGGCATCCACCAGAAATTGTACCGGGGCGTATACAAGCTGACGGACGACGGCGAGAAGGCTGCCGACCATGTGCGCTGCCGCGCCAGTGTGGCAGTGGAGCTGGCAGGGAAGGACCTGACCGAGGAAAACCGCGCTATTTTCTATGAAGCGATGGAGTCGGTAGCCACCAATCTGCGCAAACTGAGCAGAGAGGGACTGCCCCGGGAATGAATATTCCCTTGAAGTTGAAAGTTTAATTTGTTTTTGAGATAAAAGAAGGAGAAATATCATGAGTGTAAAGATCGTAGTTGATTCTACTGTTGATCTCACCCCGCGCCTGCAGGAGAAGGTCAGCGCTGTGGTACCGCTCAGCGTCCGCTTCGGCGAAGAGGAGTACAAGGATGGCGTAACCATCACCCCTCAGCGGTTTTATGAGATGCTGATCGCCAGCGAGGAGCTTCCCACCACCAGCCAGCCCACTCCCGCCGCCTTTGAGGATGTGTATGCCCGGCTGGTATCCCAGGGGCACGAAGTGGTGGTCATTACTATTTCCTCGAAGCTTTCGGGCACTTACCAGAGCGCCACCATCGCCGCGGAGGAGTTTGGTGACAAGGTATTCGTCGTGGACAGCCGCACTGCGGCCATTGGCTCCGGCATCCTGACGGAATATGCCCTGCAGCTTGTGGAGCAGGGCAGGAGCGGACGGGAGATCCTGGAGGAGTTGATGGATGCCCGGAAGAAAATCGGCCTGTACGCCATCGTGGACACCCTGGACTACCTGAAGAAGGGAGGCCGCCTGAATGCTGCCGTTGCGGTGGTGGGCGGACTGCTGAATATCAAGCCCATCATCTGCGTTGAGGAGGGCGAGATCAAGGTTCCCGGCATGGCCCGGGGAACAAAGAAGGCCTTTGCCATGCTGACGGAGCTTTCTACCAAGGATGGCATCGATTGGGCGAAGCCCATCATGCTGGGCTACACCGGAACCGGCAGTGAAAACCTGCTGAAGTATATGGAAGAAAACCGGGAAACCTGGGCAGAAGGCAGCCAGTATACGGCGATTGGAGCCGCCATCGGCGTTCATGCCGGCCCCGGTGCCGTTGCCACCGCATTCTTCAAAAAGTAAAAAAGATGGCTGCCGCGTTTTCCGCGGCAGCCGTTTTGCGTAAAAAAGCAGGAGTGGTTTGATCCACTCCTGCTTTGATATTTGGGAAATTAGAAGCGCTTCTTGGAAACGATGGCGATGCCCATAGCGGAAACAGCCATCAGAGCAACGAAGACGGAGATGGAGTCGCCGGTCTTGGCATTGGAGCCGTCAGCAACGACCTTGACTTCCTGGTACAGCTTGCAGGGGAAGGAGGTGGAGATGTAGCTCAGCTTGGAAGCGGAGAGGGTGTTGTAGGTCTTGTAGGTGCCCATGTAGTACTCGGTCTCACCGATAACAGCAACCAGGGTATTGTACTCGGTGTTCCAGGTGTAGACGGCGGTGGGCTCGGTGGTCAGGCGCAGGTTGATGTAGGTGCCGTTCTCGTAGATGTCGATGTAGGTCTTGACACCCTCTGCGTCGAAGTACATCCGGTAGCCGCCTTCAACAGCTTCCAGGTAAACGTCGGTGGCCTCGGTGACCACTTCGGTGGTAGCCAGGTAGTAATCCTGGTTAGCGGTGGTGCCGGCAAAGTACAGGGTGGTCTCCAGGTTCTCCTGGACGGTAGCCAGCTTGAAGGCAACGCCGGTCTCGGGAGCGGTGACTTCCTTGTACTCGGGAGCAGCGGTCTCGGGCTCGGTGGTGGGCTCTTCAACCTTATTGGAGGTAGCAACGATGTTGCT
>CAZHEG010000014.1:6848-11956 GCA_964531435.1 uncultured Oscillospiraceae bacterium
CGGTGTCAGCGCTTGCGGAGATAGCCAGACCCATGATCATGGAAACGGCCAGCAGGATAGCTAACATTTTCTTCATAGTAAAATTTCCCTCCAAATTTATTCAGAACGTTCATGAATGAGCATTCCGGGATAAGATATTTATAACATATTGCCAAAACGAATTCAACTGTAATTTTGTTTTTTCTTGAAATAATTTGTTTCTGTTTGTAACCAGGGGCAAAAAGAAATGACCCTTGACTGACTGTTCTTTCGAAGCTTCGTCAATCAAGGGTCATTTCTGTTCACTCTTGGTATCTAACATCATTGGTTAACCTCTCTTTCTGCAGTTTCTCGCGGTGCCTGTTCTTCCTCTCGAATTTCAATACCGTATCACGTTCTCTTCATCATAGTCCCATCAGCGGGAAGCTCTTATGTGTCGGTTTTTATTCCCCGGAAGAAGATCACCGCAGGCTCATCGTCAGCATTGCTTTTCTGTGATACCTGCCGTTTTACCCAGTTTATGTTTCTGCTCTTGGTGTCGAATTATCTTTCTTACTTGCAGTTTGTCAGGATATACGCGAAGGTTTTACCACATCTTCTTTTACTCACACTACGGCAAGTTTGTTTTTTGCTGATCTTTTATGAGCCGTCGGTTTATTTACCTGTACATCGGTATCACCCTTTCTGACTATAAGTTAACACAAGAAAAGGGCTTTTGCAAGATGGAAAATTGTATAAAAGAACGAAAAGTTCGTTGTACAAAACACAGATTTCCGCGGCGGGAGGACGCGGTGTATTGACAATCAAACCGCGATGTGATACAATAATCGTGTTGGGGCGCTCTTTCGAGCGCCCCGATTTTTGTTATTTTTCCAGGTCTGCCACGATCTGGGCGTAGAACTTCTCGTCGATCCTGTATTTCTTCAGGTAGATCACGAAGCCTGCCACGATGAAGATCAGGGGCAGGACCAGCATGCCGCCCTTGACCATCAGCTTGCCTGCCGCGTCGATGGATTCCGCAGTGCCGCCGTCGATCTTGATGCCGGAGATCACCAGAGTCGCGCTGACCATTCCGGTGGAGAGGGCGCCGCCCAGCTTGTTCAGCAGGGGCTGGATGGAGAAGGTCACGGATTCGTTGCGCTTGCCCAGCTTCCAGTGGCCGTATTCCACGGTGTCCGCCAGGAACATCAGCATCAGCGTCTGGATGAAGGCCTGTCCCACAAATACCAGTACCGCGCCCAGCACCACCAGCACAATGGAGAGCTCCCCAAAGAAGAATACCAGGTATCCGGCGATCACCAGTACGGTGGAGAGGGTGTAAAGCTGCCGGCGGTTCATCTTCGCCGCCACCTTGGGATACACCGCCAGGGCGCTCAGCTGGGCCACGCCCACCACGGCAACCAGAATCACATACAGGCTTTCATTGCCGAAGATGTAGCGCATGTAGTACAGGGCAAAACCAACGGTGGTAAAATTGCCCGCGTTGAAAAGGCCCATGGAGAGGGTGGTCCACATCAGCTGGTCGTTTTTCACCAGTGCGCTGAACATCTGCTTCAGGGAGGTGCTTTCCTGCTGCTGCGGTGCGGTTCGCCGCTCCTTTACGCCCAGCAGGGGGAACAGGAGGCCAAGCATATAAACTGCCGCAATGACCACGGCGCAGCCCAGCCAGATTCCCGGGGTATTGCCCAGGGCGGCGGTAACGGGCTGCCATGCGATCATCACGATGTACATACCGATGTTGGCGCAGATCCGGGCGAAGGTGCCCATCTTTTCCCGCACCTTCTGGTCGGTGGACATGGCGGGGAGCAGCGTCCAGTAGCCGATGTCATTGATGCCGAAGGAAATATCCCACAGCAGATACGCAAGGCCGAAAATGCCGATGAAGGTCCACCCGGTGCCGATTCCCGCAAACAGCAGGATGAAAAATACCATACTCAGGAGGCCGCCCACTAAAATGGCGGGCTTGAATTTGCCCCAGGGGGAGCGGATGTTGTCGATGGCCAGGCCTGTGATGGGATCGTTGAAGGCGTCGAAGATCCGGAGCACCGACAGCACCATGCTGGCGGCGGCAAACTCCCACACCTGCAGATCCAGCACGTCCGACAGGAAAAAGAGCATGGTGTTGGATTCGAAGGAATAGAACATATCACGACCCACGGTGCCAAGGCCGAAGAATAGGCGGTTGCGCTTGTCCTGTTTATTCAAGGCTTTGATCCTCCTCAATGATGTATAGGCTGGAGCCGAAGTCCAGCTGGGTGCGCTGGTCCGTATTGTATCCGGTGCCCCGGAAGGCCGGGAGCATGGGGATGCCGGCATTCAGCGCCGCGCCGCTGGCAGTGCCGGTGTGAGTACCGTCGGGCATGGTCAGATGCCGGTCCGCCGTCCGCAGCACCACGCCATTGGGGTTCAGATGGACCGGGGAAACGTGCTTCACCAGGTCGCCGAACTGACCGATGCGCAGGGTCTGGGGGCGGGTATGGAAGCGGTAGCGCTTCCCCCGGTTCAGACCGTGGACACGCAGCTTTTCGTAGCCGGGGGCGGCCTGCCTGCAGCCGCTGAACACACCGCACAGGGTGGTCTTTCCGTCGGATACCTGCCAGCCGGATCCGGTGCGCCGGAAGGTTCCGAACTGGAAAATGCGGCGGTATTGCTTGTACAGCGCGGTCTGGGCCTGGATCTCCTTTTCCTCCACACGCAGCAGCTCGGTCAGATCTAGCTCGTAACCCAGACAGCCGAAGAAGGAAACGTTGCCCCTGGTCGCCAGGGGAGTGGAGCGCAGGGTCTGGGCGTGGGGCGAGGCGCTGACGTGGGCACCGAAGGTAGACTGGGGATACAGGTAGCTCAGGCCGCCCTGAATGGTCAGCCGCTCGATGGGATCGGTGTTGTCGCTGCACCAGACCTGGGGGCCAAAGCACAGCATACCCAGGTCAAACCGGTTGCCGCCGGAGGAGCAGCTTTCCAAAAGAACACCCGGGCGGGGGCCGAAAATGCGCCGCAGCACATCGTAAAGTCCCAGAATTTGTTTATACGCCCGCATCCCCAGGGCAACGGAGTGGCGGTTCATATCCCACTTGACGTAGGAGATGTTGGCATCATCGATGATGGAGCCCACATGGCTGACGATGTAATCCCGCACCTCCGGCCTGGAAAGATCCAGCAGGAGCTGATTGCGGCCCATCAGCGGCTCAAATTCATCCGTCAGGGCCCAGTCCGGGTGGGCGCGGTAGAGATCGGAGTCCATATTGACGGATTCCGGCTCAAACCAAAGGCCGAATTCCAGCCCCATGCTGTGGAGCCGGTCGGACAGTCCCTTCAGGCCGCTGGGGAGCTTCTTTTTGTTCACGTCGTAATCACCCAGGCCCGCCTGGTCATTGTCCCGCTTGCCGAACCAGCCGTCGTCCAGAACAAAGAGCTCGCAGCCCAATTCCTTCGCTTTTTTTCCAAGGTTCAGCAGGATGCGCTGGTTGAAATCGAACATGCAGCCCTCCCAGTCATTGTAGATGATGGGGCGGGGCTTATACTGCCAGTGGGCGGGGACGATGTGCTCGTTGACAAATTTGTGCATCCGCTCCGAAAGACCTCCGAAGCCCTGGTCAGACCAGCTGAGCACAGCCTCCGGCGTTTCAAAAATGCCTTCCGGCTCCACGGTGATCTCAAATTCGGCAGGGGAGATGCCCTGCATCACCCGGGTGAAGCCCTGCAGGCTCCGCTGGGCAGACGCGTAATGATTGCCGGACCAAACCAGATTAAAGCCGTAAACCTCGCCGCACGTCTCGGTTGCGCCGGGGGCGGACAGCAGGAAACCGGGATTGTGGCGGTTGGAGGAGCTTGCGGTGACGCTTTCATTCACTACCCGGCTATCCTGAACGGATACGGTGTGTCGGCGCATCTCGGCGATCCAGCCGCCGTCGAAGGTGGTCATCTCAAAATCGCCGTGGAGGTCGGTCATCTGGCTCATCAGCTTGCGCAGCCGCACCGGGGCAGTTCCGGTGTTTTCCAGAACGGTGCGCCGGGTCATGGCGGTTTCAAACAGGGTAAAATACAGCCGCAGCCGGAGCCCCTGCTGCTCCAGCACGATCTCCAGCGTTTCCCCCTCACCCAGAGCCTGGGGAAGGCCGGAAACCGTGGGGACGGTGCTGCTGTGGATGGTGTGGGACGCGTAACGAAGATCTGTGGACTGCCCGATCTCCAGGGGGCTTTCCCGGTAGTCGCCCCGTCCGCTGCCGCTGAAGGCCAGGGGAAGGGCGTCCATGCAGCTTCCGGTGTCGCCCTCCCGCAGCAGAACAGAGCTGCCCCAGCCAAGGCCGGGGGTATAGCACATGGCCTGTGCGTCCCCGATCTCAATGGGTGCGCCAAAGTGGAGCTGCTCCAGAAGGGCGCAGCTGTTTACCCGAAGCAGGCAGGATATGGAATCGTTTTTCAGCAAAAAGGTGCCGTTGTCATGCAGAATCATATTTTTTCACCTCTTCCACCATTGTATCTGCCAAAATTTGACCTGTCAATCAGATTTTTGGTGACGAACGGTGGGTTCTGTGGTATATTGGGTGAAAAGGGAACCTAAAGGAGGCTGTACATATGGAAAAAACACGGTGGTACAAAGACCGGGTATTCTACCAGATCTGGCCCCGGTCATTCAAGGACGGCGACGGTGACGGCATGGGCGACCTGTGGGGCGTGCTGGAAAAGCTGGATTACATCAAGTCCCTGGGCTGTGACGGCATCTGGTTTTCTCCCATCTATCCCTCGCCCGGCGCGGACTGCGGCTATGACATCGCCGACTATATGGATATTGCCCCGGAATTCGGTGGCATGGAGGCCTTCCGGCAGGTGCTTCAGGGCTGTCATGACCGGGACATGAAGCTGATCATGGATCTGGTGGTGAACCATACCAGCGACGAGCATGAGTGGTTTCAGAAGAGCCGGCAGCGGATCGATCCCTACACCGATTATTACATCTGGCGGCCGGCCCGGCCGGACGGCAAGCTGCCCAACAACTGGGACAGCAATTTTGAGGGCAAGGCCTGGACCTATGACGAGGTGAGAGGGGAGTACTATCTCCACCTTTTCGCCGTGAAGCAGCCGGATCTGAATATGGATAACCCCCTGGTCCGCCAGGAGGTGAAGAAGAT
>CAZHEG010000015.1:0-11705 GCA_964531435.1 uncultured Oscillospiraceae bacterium
CGGTAAGCCTTGGGAGGCATGGTCATGTGGAAAGCGGTGTCAAACACAGCGACCTGGGGAGTGGAAGGCATCAGCTTCTGGCAGGCGGTAATGCCCAGCAGGTTGGCGGGGTTGTGCAGGGGGCCCAGGGGGATGCACTCCTCGATGCCCTTGATCACATCCTCGTTGATGATGCAGGAGTCGGCAAACTTGTTGCCGCCGTGAACGACACGGTGGCCCACAGCATCGATCTCAGCAACGGACTTGATAACGCCGTGCTCGGGGCTGACCAGAGCCTCCATAACGGATGCGATGGCCTCACCGTGGGTGGGCATGGGGATCTCGGAAACGAGCTTCTTGCCGTTGGCGTTGTGAGTCAGACGGCCGTCGATGCCGATGCGCTCACACAGACCCTTGGCGGAAACGTCGCCGGTCTCGGGGTTCATCAGCTGGTACTTCAGGCTGGAAGAGCCGGCGTTGATAACCAGAACATTCATTGGAATTGCCTCCTAAAAAATAATGTTTCATTTTTGTGGCGTATGTGATATGATAGCCATAGCTAGGGATATTATAGTGCATTTTCCCCCAATTCTCAAGCCCTGATCGGAATTTTTTTGTGAAAAGGAAGCCAAAAAATGAAAATAGTCGGCATCATCTGTGAATATAACCCCCTGCACCTGGGTCATAGCCGCCAGATTCAGCTGATCCGGCAGGAAAACCCTGGCTGCGCGGTGGTCTGCCTGATGAGCGGCAGCTTCGTCCAGCGGGGCATGCCGGCGATTTTCGACAAGGATCACCGCGCCCGGGCCGCCATCGCCGCGGGTGCCGATTTGGTGCTGGAGCTTCCCATCACCTATGCCCTTTCCTCGGCGGAGGGCTTTGCTTCCGGCGGTGTGTCCATTCTCGGTTCCTTCTGCGACTGTCTTTGTTTCGGCAGTGAGACCGGGGACGCCGCCGCTCTGACGGATACCGCCCGGGCGCTTCTGGAGGAGGATTTCCCCGAAAAGCTCCGCGCGGAGCTGGACAAGGGCCTTTCCTTCCCTGCCGCCCGGCAGGCGACACTGGGGGAGCGGGGCGCTCTGCTCACCAACCCCAACGATATCCTGGCCGTGGAATACTGCAAGGCCATCCTTCAGCAGCACTGCGCCATGGAGCCGATGCCCATTCGCCGGGGCGGCAGCTATCATGACGAAATAGCGGATGCCGAAAATCCCTCTGCCACAGCGGTGCGCCGCCTGATCAGGGACGCTCAGCCATGGCACATTTTTGTGCCCCGGGAGGCAGCTGTCATTTTTGAAGACGCAGCCCCCCACTCCATCGAAAACGGCGAAAGGGCCATCCTCTACCGCCTGCGGACCATGACGGACAGCGAATTCGAGGCCCTGCCCTACGGCAGTGAGGGCCTGTGGCGCAAGCTGATGCATGCCAGCCGCAGCTGCGCGACCCTGGAGGAGATCATTGCCGCCACCAAGTCCAAGCGCTACACCCGCACCCGGCTGGACCGGATGATCATGTGCGCGGCGCTGGGCATCACGGCAGAAATGCTCCGCTCCCCTGCCCCCTACACCCGGGTGCTGGCCTTCAACGACACCGGACGCAGTGTGCTGAAAAAAGCCAGGGAAACCGGCGCTTTCCCGAATATCGGCGAGAGGATCGACCATCCCTATCAGCTCCTGGAGCGCCGTGCCGACGATCTTTATGGATTATTCGCGGCGGATACCATGGATCCGCCGGGACAAACCGACCTCCGCCGGGTGTTTTATAGGAAATAAATCGGCTTTGCTGAAATTACAAATTACAAGTTACAAATTATAAATTATGGTGTCGCCTTTGGCGACGAATTTAAATCATTTCCAAAGGAAACTCCTACACTTTCAACTGTCAATTCGGCACCTTGTGCCGCAAGCAACAACTTACGCTACGCGCAAAACAGGCGGCTCTTCCGAGCCGCCTGAATTTTTATTCTCCCATGACCTCGTAACGGTATCTTGCGATGCCTCTTGCCAGCAGATCCATTGCCCGGTCCAGCTCCTTGCAGTCCAGAACGTAGGCGATACGAACCTCATTGATGCCCTTGCCGGGGGTCTCGTAGAAGGGCGCGCCGGGGGCAAACATCACGGTATCGCCGTGGTGGTCAAATTCCTCCAGCAGCCATCTCTGGAACTTGTCAGCATCGTCCACAGGCAGACCCGCCATAACATAGAAGGCACCCATAGGCTCCTCCACCTGCACACCGGGGATCTGACGCAGCTTCTCCACCACCAGATCCCGGCGCTTGCGGTACTCCGCCTTGCTCTTGCGGAAGAACTCGTGATCCACGCTGTACAGCGCCGCCGCGCCCAGCTGGTCGATGGTGGCAACGGACAGGCGGGACTGGCACATCTTCAGCAGCGCCGCCTGAAGCTCCTTGTTGCGGGTGACCACGCAGCCCACACGGGCGCCGCAGGCAGAGAACCGCTTGGACACGGAGTCCACAATGACCAGATTCTCGTCGATGTCCCGGTAGCGGCCCATGGTGGGCACGCCGAACTTATCATCATAGCAGAATTCCCGGTAAACCTCGTCGCAGATCAGGAACAGGTCATGCTTCTTGGCGATGTCCGCGATCATTCGCATCTCCTGCTCATCCAGCACAACGCCGGTGGGATTTCCGGGGTTGGTGATCATGATGGCCCGGGTATTCTTGGTGATCAGGCTTTCGATGCGCTTGCGGTTGGCATAGCGGTAGCCCTCCTCCGGACGGGTGGGCAGGGCGCGGATGCGTCCGCCGGCAGCATGGACGAAGGTGGTGTAGTTGGGGTAGTAGGGCTCCGGCACGATGACCTCGGTATAGGGATCCATGATGCACAGGAAGGTCAGCAGCAGTGCCTCACTGCCGCCGGTGGTGATGAGGATATCGTCATTTTCCAGCTCCACACCCAATTGGGCATAGTAGTTGCGCACCGCCTCGATCAGGGCAGGCATGCCGGGAGATGCTTCATAGGCCAGTGTGGTGGCGCTGAAGGTCCGGATGGCGTCATAATATTCCTGGGGCGTGGCCAGATCCGGCTGGCCGATATTCAGGTGGTAGATCTTTTTGCCTTCCTTTTTCGCCTTCACCGCCAGGGGGTGAAACTTTCGCATGGGAGAAGGCTCGCAGCGATTGGCGTTGATTGAGATTTTCATAAGTACCTCCGCTTGTATATTCTTTGGTAAGGCGGACCAGCTCGGGAGTCAGCACCGCCAGAATGATCAGATTTGGAATGGCCATCAGGCCGTTTACGGTCTCCGTCAGGAGCCATACGGTGCCGGTACCCAATACCGCCCCCAGGACCACCGTAACGCCCTGCAGCGCGGCAAAGTATTTCCAGCAGCCATGGCCGAAAAGAAACTGGGCGCACCGGGCCCCGTAAAGCCCCCAGCCCAGCACCGTGGCAAAGGCAAAGCACCCCAGTGCCGCGGCGATCAGCACCGACACCCAATCTCCGCACACTGCGGTGAAGGCGGCGGTGGTAAGGGTCACGCCCACATCGGTGCCATAGGGAATCTCCGTGCCGCTGACCAAGATCACCAGGGCAGTCATGGTGCAGATCACGATGGTGTCCAGAAACACCTCCACGATCCCCATCATTCCCTGCTCCGCCGGATGGCTCACATCAGCACCGGCGTGGGCGATGGATGCGGTGCCCATGCCGGCCTCATTGGTAAATACACCCCGGGATACCCCCGTCCGAAGGGCGGTAAAGGCAGACCCGATGGCGCCGCCGGTAACGGCCCGGGGCGAAAATGCGCCCTGAACAATGGCAGCAAAGGCGGCAGGAATGGCATCGGCTCTGGCGATCAGCACCACACAGCCCAGCAGCAGATATGCCGCCGAAGCGATGGGAACCAGCCGCTCCGCCACCCGTCCGATCCGCCCGGCACCGCCCAGCAGCATCCGGGAGATCACTGCCGCGAGAATAAGGCCCATCAGCAGGTTTCCCTTTAACGTGGGCGTCCCGCCGAAGGAGCGGACCGCCTCGTTGATGCCGCTGACCAAGGCGTTGATCTGGGTGGCATTGCCCACGCCAAAGGCAGCGATAACGCCGAAGAAGGCGTAGGCTGTGGCAAGAGGCTGCCATTTTTGCCCCATCCGGGCGCGGATCATGTACATGGGACCGCCAACGTATTCACCGTTTTCCTCCACCCGGCAGTGGACCGCCAGGGTGGCCTCGGCATACTTTGTCCCCATGCCAAGCAGGGCGCAGATCCACATCCAGAAGATCGCCCCGGGGCCCCCGATGGCGATGGCCCCGGCAACACCTGCCAGATTTCCCGTTCCAACGGTGGCAGCCAGCGCGGTGCACAGCGCCTGCATAGGCGAAACGCCCCCGGCCGCCTTTCGCCGGAACTGCCGGAAAAACGCGGACAGTGCCCGGGGCAGCAGCCGCAGCTGGACAAATCGGGTGCGGATGCTGATGTACAGCCCCACCCCCAGAATGCCCGCCAGTGCCGGCGCGCCCCACACGATGCTGTTGATAAACTCCAGTACTTCAGCCATTATGTCCTCCTAGCATATCACTTTTCCCCCTGCGTTGCAAGATAAAATTATTTGGTGGAGAAAATTGTAGTTTTCCGGCGGTTGCCGCAAGAGTTGTCATCCCCAGCAAAGCCGAGGGATCCTGGCACCGATTTTTCGGCAAATTAAGCCATAAGCGCGCAGATCCCTTTCATAAAAAAGAGCTGATGCGGTTGCATCAGCTCTTTTGTACGTTTATTCCCATGTAGCCCAGATTTCCGGGCAGTAGCCTGCGGTGGCTTGTTTCCCATTGCGCACCACAGGGGTCTTCATCAGCTCGGGATTGTCGAAAACCTTATCCTCCTTGGCCCGGGGATCATCCATGTACTTCATCAGGGTGATGTCCGGGTGCCGGCAATCCCAGTCGATCAGCTTGTCGATTCCACCCACAGCCCGGAGAACGCTGTCGAATTCCTTGCCGGACATGCCGTATTTCTTCAGGTCGATGGACTGGAATTTGATCCGCCGCTCCTTGAAATACCGCTCTGCCTTCTTGGTGTCAAAGCACTTTGATTTGCCGAAGATCTGAATGTTCAATACTCTACCTCCATCAGGCACAGGCCCTGCGGGGGAACCAGATAGCCCGCCGCCTCCCGCTTTTCGCCGAAGAGGGCCGGGATGGAATCGGGGCTGCGCTCGCCCCTGCCCACCTCGATGAGCGTACCCACCATGATCCGCACCATGTTGTATAAAAATCCGTTCCCGGTGAATAAAAGCTGGATCTCCCCGCCCTTTTGACAAATTTCTACGGCGTCGATCCGGCGGATGGTGGACTTTTTCAGCTTCTTATTGGCATTAAATGCAGAATATTCATGCTCACCCAGGAAATATTCCGCCGCCCGGCCCATGGCCTGAATGTCCAGCTCCTCCGGCAGGACATAGACATACCTGCGCTGAAACACACAGGGCGCGTCCGAGTTCCAGATACGGTAGCGGTAGGTCTTGCGCCTGGCGTTCAGCCGGGCGTGAAACCGGGGCGATGCTTCACTGCAGCAGTTTATGCCGATATCCTCGGGAAGATACCGCCGAAGATTCTCCAGAAGCTCCTCACAGGGCATGGTGCTTTCGCAGTGGAAATTGGCGATCTGGTGCTCCGCGTGGGCGCCGGCGTCGGTTCGCCCGCTGCCGGAGATCTCGATCTGCTCCCCGAGAATGCGGCTCAGGGTCTGCTCCAGCTTGCCCTGGATGGTATTCTCCACCCCGCTCAGCCGCTGCCAGCCCCGGTAGCGGGTGCCGTCATAACAGATGTCAAGACGAATGTTGCGCATATCAGACCACTTCGTAGCCGGCGTCGGTGATGGCCTGCTTCAGGGCAGCCACATCGGCATCGCCGGTGACGGTAACATTCTTGGCCTGCAGGTCCACCACGGCGTCCACGGTGCCGGGAACGGCCTTACAGACCTTCTCCACCATGGCCTTGCAGTGGGGGCACATCATACCATTGACATTGATAACAGTTGACATAACTTTTTCCTCCTTTTTCTTCTCCTGTACCGCCGGGGAAAGGGCGTCAGGCTTAAAGCGCCGCAGCCGCAGCGCGTTGGTCACCACGAAAACAGAGCTCATGCTCATAGCCGCCGCGCCGATCATGGGGCTGAGCATTCCGGCAGCGGCAACGGGGATGCCCAGGCAATTGTAAAAGAAGGCCCAGAAAAGGTTCTGGCGGATATTGCGGATGGTGGCCTTGCTCAGGCCCACGGCATTGGAAATTCCCGTAAGGGAGCCGGACATCAGCACCACATCCGCCGACTCCATGGCGATGTCCGTTCCCGCGCCGATGGCCATGCCCACATCGGCGGTGACCAGTGCGGGGGCATCGTTGATGCCGTCGCCAACCATCAGCACCCTGCGGCCCTCGGTCTGGAGCTTTTTCACAGCCTCGGCCTTGTCGCCGGGGAGCACATCGGAGATCACCCGGTCGATGCCCGCCTTGTCGGCGATGGCCCGGGCGGTGCTGGCATTGTCGCCGGTGAGCATCACCACCTGGAGCTTGCGCTTCTTCATGGCAGCCACGGCAGCAACGGAATCCGGCTTCAGCACATCCGCCGCGGCAATGGCACCGAGATAGGTACCGTCGGCGCAGGCAAAGTACAGCGGGGTCTTGCCCTGGGCGGCAAGGTTGGAATGATCCGGAACGGAAACACCCTTTTCCTCCATCAGGCGCTTATTTCCGCCGTAGATCCGCTTTCCAAGCACCACTCCGGCCACGCCGCGCCCGGGAAGTGTTTCAAATTCCTCCACCGCAGGCACCGCCATGCTTGCGGCCCGCTCCAAAATCGCGGCAGCAAAGGGATGCTCGGAGGGCTTTTCCAGCGCCGCTGCGGTGCGCAGAAGCTCAGTTTCGGAAACACTGCCGGGCAGGATATCCGTCACGGCAGGCTTGCCGGTGGTCAGGGTCCCGGTCTTGTCCAGGACCACGGTGTCCACACTGTGCAGGTGCTCCAGCGCGGCGCCGTTTTTGAACAGAACACCCATGGAAGCACCCTTTCCGGTGCCCACCATAATGGCCACGGGAGTGGCAAGGCCCAATGCACAGGGACAGGAGATCACCAGCACCGAAATGGCTGCGGTGAGGGAATACTCCAGCGTCTGGCCCAGTACCATCCAAAGGGCAAAGGCAAGGAAGGCAATGGTCATGACCACAGGGACGAATACCCCCGCGATCTTATCCGCCAGGCGGGCAATGGGGGCCTTGGAGCCACCGGCCTCCTCCACCATGCGGATGACCTGCTGCAAGGTGGTGTCCTCACCCACCTTGTCGGCACGGAATTTGAAATATCCGGCGGTATTGACGGTAGCTGCCGCCACGGTATCGCCGGGCTCCACCTCCACCGGTATGCTCTCGCCGGTAAGGGCGCTCTGGTCCACACTGCCCCGGCCCTCAATAACGGTGCCGTCCACCGGGATGCGCCCGCCGGAGCGGACCACCACCGTATCCCCCACCCGGACCTGGTCAGCTGGGACGGTCTCCTCCCGGCCCTCCCGAAGCACCACGGCGGTTTCCGGCCGCAGGTCCATCAGGGCACG
Organism: uncultured Oscillospiraceae bacterium; assembly: GCA_964531435.1. Classification (GTDB taxonomy): domain Bacteria; phylum Bacillota; class Clostridia; order Oscillospirales; family Oscillospiraceae; genus Faecousia. The sequence continues at coordinate 7,544 of CAZHEG010000015.1, forward strand.
GATGGCATCGCCGGTCTTGCCCTTGGCTCTGCTTTCCAGGAATTTGCCCAGGGTGATCAGAGTCAGGATCATGGCGGCGGACTCAAAGTAAAGATTCTCGCTGTACAGCGCCACGGTGTCCCAATCCCCGTGGCCCATGGCATAGGCCATGCGGAAAAGGGCGGCAATGCCGTAGACCAGGGACGCGCCGGAGCCCACGGCGATCAAAGAATCCATATTGGGACTGCGGTGCCACAGGCTCTTCAGTCCCCGGATGTAATACACCCGGTTCAGGTACACCGCAGGCAGGGTCAGGAAGAACTGCAGCAGCGCGGCCACCAGGGCATTTTCCCTGCCGTGGTACCACTGCGGCACCGGAAGGCCCACCATATGGCCCATGGTGAAATACATCAGGATCACAAGGCTCACCGCCGAACCGATGATCCGCTTCTTCATTTCCTTCTGTTCGTCAGGGGCGGGGGCGGCAGCCTCCTTCTTTTCTCCAAACCCGGACGCGCCGTAGCCCGCGTCTGTAACGGCCCGGATGATGCCCTCGGTGACGGAAGCGTCCGCCGCCTCTACCATCATGGTGCCGCCCATCAGGTTGACCTCCGCCCTTTCAACGCCGGGGACGGCCCGGGTCACCTTCTCCACCCGGGCAGAACAGGCGGCGCAGGTCATGCCTGTAACGGTAAATTTCAGTTTCATTCCTCATCGCTCCTTTCCGTTATCATATCACGATTCGCCTGAAAGTTCAATAATTGTTGAGATTTCGCACTACTGATTGACGGACCTTCTAGAATATGCTATCATTTTATCATATAAGAAACATTTGGCAAGTATGCACTATATTGTGCATTGGTACCCAAAAGGATACCAAGGAGGCACCCATGCAAAAAACCGACGAATGTCCCGTATCCGCCACCCTGGATCTGATCGGCGGAAAATATAAGGCCCTGATTCTCTGGCATCTCAGCGAAGGCACGCTCCGATACTCCGACCTGCGCAAGCGCATTCAGGGAGCCACCGCGAAAATGCTGACCCAGCAGCTGCGGGAGCTGGAGCATGACCAGCTGCTGACCCGCCAGGTTTACCCCGTGGTGCCGCCAAAGGTGGAATATGCCCTGACCGCCCTGGGCGAAAGCCTGCTGCCCGTGCTGATGACCATGCGGGACTGGGGCGCCAATTATCTGAAAACCAAGGATCTGGAATCCTGCTGCTTTATGATGCACCAGGATCCCATGCCCAAATCCAATTAAGGAGCGCTGTATATGAACATCAAAGTAACTTCCGACTCCACCTGCGACCTTACCCCCGAGCTGATTGCCCAGCACGGCATTACCCTCATGCCCTTGACCGTCATCAAGGACGGCGTCCAGTATCAGGACAACGTGACCATCACCCCTGCTGAGATCTTCGCCCACGTGGCAGCCGGCGGCGCGCTGTGCTCCACCACGGCGGTGAGCATCGGTGAATACACCGATTTCTTCGCCCCCTTCGCCCAGGAGTATGACGCGGTGATCCACATCAACCTCAGCTCCGAGCTGTCCTCCACCCACCAGAATGCCTGCCTGGCTGCCCAGGAATTTGACAACGTGGCTGTGGTAGACTCCCGGAACCTCTCCACCGGACAGGGTCTGGTGGTGCTGAAGGCCTGCCAGCTGGCAAAGACCGCCGAGAGCCTTGCCCAGCTGAAAGCCGACCTGGACGAATTCACCGGCAAGGTGGAAGCCAGCTTCCTGGTGGATAAGCTGGAATATCTGGCAAAGGGCGGCCGCTGCTCCGCCGTGGCAGCCCTGGGCGCAAACCTGCTGAACCTGAAGCCCTGCATCGAGGTCAAGGACGGCAAGATGGGCGTCGCCAAGAAGTACCGCGGCAAGTACGACAAGTGCCTGGCGGCCTATGTTCGGGACCACCTGGAGAACCGGGAGGATCTGGACACCACCATGCCCATCTTCATCACCCAGACCAAGGTGTCCGACGAGTGCTACGCCGCCGTGAAGGAGGCCGTGGCAACCTACGGCAAATTCGACACCCTGTACGAGTCCATTGCCGGCTGCACCATCTCCTGCCACTGCGGCCCCGGCACCCTGGGCATCCTCTACGTGCGCAAATAAGGAATGCGGAAGCTGCCCGAAGGGGCAGCTTCTTTTTTGTGAAAGCGAATTGGCACTTGTTTTTCCCGGCACTTATGTTATACTGGGGATACGAAATTTCGCTTCTGTGGAGGAGCTTTTATGGAGTACAGCAAGCTGCTGGACATGGCCACGGACCTGGGCTATGAGCTGGCAATGGCGGGCGCTGAAACATTTCGCGTAGAGGAAAGCATCACCCGGGTGCTGGCAGCCTACGGCGTGGAGGCGGAGGTTTTCGCCATCCCCAACTACCTGATCGTCAGCATCGTCACCGACGACGGCACCCCCATCACCCGAATGCGGCGGATCGGAGCCCACGGGAATGATCTGGATGCCGTGGAAAAATTCAATGGCCTGAGCCGGGCGTTTTGCAACCGCACACCGGACCCGGATACGGGAATGCAGTGGCTGGATATGGTGCGGGGAATGATCTCCCACTATTCCCGGGGCATGGAATGCCTGGGCTGGCTGATCGGCGCGGGCGGCTTCTGCCTGCTGTTTGGCGGCGGGTGGATGGACAGCATTTGCGCGGGAATCTGCGGCATCGTAGTGGGACTGGCAAGCAAGCAGTTTGAAAAGCACCACGCCAATCCCTTCTTCCGCACCATGACCACATCCTTTATCATGGCGATTCTCGCCTATGCCATGGGCGCGCTGGGTCTTGCCGCCAATTCCGACGCCGTTACCATCGGCGCGCTGATGATCCTGGTGCCGGGACTGCTGTTTACCAACGCCATGCGCGACATCATCTACGGCGATACCAACTCCGGCATCAACCGGATCGTTCAGGTGCTGCTGACGGCCATTGCCATTGCCCTGGGCACTGCGGTGGCCTGGTGGATCACCGACGACCTGTGGGGAAACGCGGTTCCGGCGGATCCCATCGCCTATTCCATCGGCGTCAGCTGTCTGTTCTCCCTTGCGGGCTGCGTCGGCTTTGCCATTCTGTTCAACATCCACGGAAAAGGCGTTTGGCTGTGTGCCCTGGGCGGTATGCTGTCCTGGGCGGTCTACCTGGCGGCGCTGAAGCTGGGGGCGGGAGATATCCTGGCCTACTTCTATTCCGCCCTCTTTGCGTCCGTCTATTCCGAGTCTCTGGCCCGGCTGCGCCACTCCCCGGCGATCTCCTATCTGGTGGTGGCGATCTTCCCCACCATTCCCGGTGCGGGCGCTTACTACACCATGAACTACGCGGTGCGGGGCGAAATGGAGCTGTTTGCCTCCACCGGCATGCACACTGCTGCCATTGCCGGAATTCTGGCAGTGGGCATCCTGCTGGGTTCCACCGTGTTCCGCATGAATGCCTCCCGGCAGGCAAAGCACAAAAAAGCATAAATAATTGGGGCGCGTTGCAAAACGCGCCCCAAGTTATTGTGAATTGGCGAGCCAGCGCAATAAGCTCCAACTTGCCGTTCTTTTATGAACCCACCTTGAGGAAGCGGTCGCCATCTGCCACATCCACAAAGATGAAATCAGCAGAGTCTTCCGCCAGGTACCACGTTCCATCGCCGAAAATGCTGCTGAGGGGGCCCTCGTAATAGGTAAAGGTGCCGTCCTCCCGGATGGTGACGGTAAAATCACCGCCGCCACGACGGTGACCCACCGGGCAGGCTCCCGGTAGCGAAGCACCGCCGCCACCGTCCAGACGGCGTTGACGCTGATGTTGAAAAAGGTCAGAAAAAGCTCACTCATTCCCCTGCCCTCCCATCGCCTCGATCATGCCGCGAATCTCACGGAGCTCCTGGCCGGACAGCTTCTTGCGGGCGGTGAAGGCCGCGAGAAAGGCAGGCAGAGAGCCGGAGAAATTTTCTTCCACAAACTTTTCGCTTTGCATGGCGGCGTAGTTTTCCCGGGAAATCAGAACATGGACCGTGCCGTCCCGGTTTTCAAACAGGCCCTGCCCGCAGAGCTTCTTCAGCACGGTGTAGGTGGTGGATTTCTTCCAATCCAGCTCCGCGGCGCACAGCTTCACCAGCTCGCCGGACTGGATGGGGGCATGGTTCCACAGCAGCTCCGCGAAGCGGTACTCTACCATGCCCAGCTTACGG
>CAZHEG010000016.1:0-11693 GCA_964531435.1 uncultured Oscillospiraceae bacterium
TTGCTTTTTTTGCCAGCTCATTGATGCGGGCGATGACTTCGTTCATGTTCATATTATTACCTCACACATAGCGATGGATCGTTACACAGATCCGGTCTTTTTTACTTTTCCCGCCGATGGCGGCAAGGCAGATCTTTCCGCTTCCCCGCAGGGAAATTTTCGCGCCCTCCGGCACGGCTTTGTCCGGCTTTTCGCAGGGAAGACCGTCAATGGCCACTTTTCCCGCGGTGATCTGCTGGGCAGCCAGTACCCGGCTGATGCGAAAGCCCGAGGATACCACGCTGTCCAGCCGCAGGGAAGCCAGGGTATCCCGGATCTCCTTCACCTGGGCCTGGGGAATGTGGATCGCCTCAAGGGGGATGGGGGAGAGGCGCAGCTTGGTCCGCCCGGCGCAGGTCAGGTTCTGCAGAATATAGGGCGCGATCTGGGCTGTGACCAGAAAGTCGCAGCTGCTGCCGTCGATAAGAATGTCGCCCACAGTCTCCCGGGCGATGCCCGCGCCCATCAGCGCGCCCAGCAGATCCCGGTGAGACAGCGTATCGCCCTCATAAAAGTCCCCGTGCAGGCAGACAAGGGGTGCGTCATCGCCCAATGCGGTAGCTTCGTCCAGATAGTCCGGCAGGTAGATGAGCATTTTCCGCTCCGCACCCTCATATCCGCCGAAATACAGCAGTCCTTCGGCGCTGCCGAAAAGGTAGCGGCACAGCTCCTGCTCCCGTGGGGTCAGGAATGGGGTGGATGCCATGATGTTTTTGCGGATGCCGGAATTTATTTTGTCCCAGACCTTGGAAAGGAGCAGCTTGTCCTCCGGGTTCTGGGCGATTTTTTCAATATTGCTGCGATCCATGTTATCACCGGGGATATTATAGCATAAGTTTTGCTCCGTGGGAAGAAGTTTTTCTTGTGCCCGGCGGAATTGTAAGGTATAATATAATAAAGTAGGTATGTCCCCGGAGGAAAACCGGGGCACGGAGGTGGAGAAATGGTCATCGGAATCATCGGAGGCGGTGCCTCCGGCATGGCGGCGGCGCTGGCTGCGGCGGAAAATCAGCATAACAGCGTCATCGTTTTTGAGCGGCAGGCCAGGGTGGGCAGAAAGCTGCAGGCTACGGGAAACGGCCGCTGCAACCTGACGAACCTCCACGCCGGTGCCGGCGGATATCACGGTGATCATTCGGAATTTGCCGAAACCGCGCTGCGCTCTTTCCCGGTGGAGCAGACGCTTATGTGGTTCCGGGAGCTGGGACTTTACACTGTTGCGGAGGAGTCTGGCCGGGTGTACCCTTACTCCGACCAGGCGAACTCTGTGGTGGATGTGCTGCGGTTCGCTCTGCAGAGGGAGAACATCGACCTGCGGCTGGGCTGCGAGGTGCAGAAGGTAAAACGCAGCGGCAGCGGATTTTTGGTGGATGATGTGTATTGCGATAAGCTGGTCGTCGCCTGCGGCGGTCTTGCGGGAACAAAGCTGGGGGGCTCCATGTCGGGCTACAAGCTGCTGCGTTCCCTGGGCCACAGCTGTACGAAGCTGCGCCCGGCGCTGGTGCAGCTCAAGGCGAGCTGGAGCGGCTGCACCGCTCTGAAGGGTGTTCGGACGAATTGCCATGTCAGCATCCTCCGGGACGGAAAGCTCCATTCCGAGAGCTGCGGCGAGCTCCAGTTCACCGAATACGGCCTCTCCGGTCCGGTGATCTTCGAGGTCTCCCGGGATGTGTGCCATGGTGCGGGGGATTGGACCGCCCGGCTGAACTTCCTGCCCGGCGAAACCCCGGAAAGCCTGGAAGAGGAGCTGCGGCGCAGAAGAAACCGCACCCTTCCCGCCGAGGAGCTGCTGACAGGCATGCTCCACAACCGGCTGGGAAGAGTTCTGCTGCAGTGCGCAGGGATCCGGGGCCAAAGATTAGCGGCGGAGATCACGGATCAGGAGCTGCGGGAGCTATGCTCCAAGGTGCTGTCCCTGGAGGTTTCCCTGACGGAGCCCATGGGCATGGACAGTGCCCAGGTCACCGCCGGCGGCATCGTTACATCGGAGTTTGACCCTGATACCATGGAAAGCCGCATCGTGCCGGGGCTGTATGCCTGCGGCGAGGTGCTGGATATCGACGGCGACTGCGGCGGCTATAACCTGCAGTGGGCCTGGAGCTCGGGCCGTCTTGCGGGCCGCAGCGCGGGAGGAATTGAATGATACGGATACGTGATATTTCACTGCCGCCGGAGCATGACCATAATCAGCTCCTCTTTGAGGCGGCGAAGCTGCTGAAAATCTCCGGCTCCCGGATTCGCAGGCTGCAGATCGCCAAGCGGTCTGTGGATGCCCGGAAGAAGCCGGATGTGCGCATTATCTACACGGTGGATGTGTGGGTGGACGGCAGCGAAAATAAAATTCTCAAGCAATCCGGCTGTAAGAAGGCAGCCATTGTGGAAAAGCAATATTACAAGGTCCCCAAATGCCCGGAGCCCGGGCTGCGTCCGGTGGTGGTGGGCTTCGGCCCCGCGGGTATGTTTGCCGCCCTGACCCTTGCCATGGCCGGCTGCCGTCCCATTGTGCTGGAGCGGGGTGAGGATGCCCGGACCCGGCATGAGAAGGTACAGAAATTCTTCGCCACCGGCGAGCTGGATGAGATCAGCAATGTTCAGTTCGGCGAGGGCGGCGCGGGAACCTTCTCCGACGGCAAGCTGAATACCGGCGTGAATAACCCCAGAATCGGATGGATTCTGGAGCAGTTCGTTAAATTCGGCGCCCGGGAGGACATCCTCTTCGACGCCAAGCCCCACATCGGCACCGATGTGCTCCTCACCGTGGTGCAGAACCTGCGCCGGCGGATCCTGGAGCTGGGCGGTGAGGTCCGCTTTGGCGAAAAGGTGACGGGCATCCTCTCGGAGGACGGCTGTGTCACCGGGGTGCAGACCGGCAGCGGCATTATCCCCTGTGACCGGGTGATCCTGGCCATCGGCCACAGCGCCCGGGATACCTTTGAGATGCTCCACGGCCTTCAGGTTCCCATGGAACCCAAGCCCTTTGCAATGGGCGTGCGCATTGAGCACAGGCAGAGCCTGGTGGACAAAGCCCAGTACGGCAGCGGCGCACTTCCGCTGCCCCCGGCGGATTACAAGCTGGTGGAGCATCTGGAAAATGAAACGGTGTATACCTTCTGCATGTGTCCCGGCGGCTACGTGGTGGCGGCAGCCTCGGAAGGGGGCGGCGTTGTGACCAACGGCATGAGCCTTGCGGACCGGGACGGTGAGAATGCCAATGCAGCCCTGCTGGTTTCCCTGAACCCATCGGACTTCCCCTATGAAGGGGTCCTGGGCGGCATGAAATGGCAGCGGGAGATCGAGCGGCGGGCCTATTCGGTCAGCGGCAGCTACCGGGCACCGGCCCAAAAGGTGGGGGATTTCCTGGCGAACCGCCCGTCCACCGGGGCAGGGGAGGTGCAGCCCACCTACCGGCCCGGGGTGTGCTGGTGCGACCTGCACCAGGTGCTTCCTGAAAAGATCACCGGGGCGCTGGAAGCGGCACTGCCCCTTCTGGACCGGAAATTAAAGGGCTTTGCCGGGGCCGATGCGGTGCTCACCGCGCCGGAAACCAGAAGCTCCTCCCCGGTGCGCATCCTCCGGGATGAGACCCGGCAGTCCGCCCTGCGGGGACTTTACCCGGCAGGAGAGGGCGCGGGTTATGCGGGCGGCATCATGTCCGCCGCCATCGATGGTATTATGTCCGCTGAAGCGGTTATCAGTTCTTATTAATGGAGGCGAGCCAATTGAACGGAAATCAAACGTTTTCCCAGGAGGAGCTGCGGTATCTTCGGCTGCTGGCCAAGCAGTACCCCACTGTTCAGGATGCGGGCACGGAGATCACCAAGCTGCGGATGATTTTGAACCTGCCCAAGGGCACGGAGCATTTCCTGTCCGACATCCACGGCGAGCATGAGGCCTTTGTCCACATCGTCAACTCCTGCTCCGGCGAGGTGAAGAACAAGCTGGATGAGCTCTTCGGCGATACCATGCCCCCCTCGGAGCGCAATGAGCTGGCCACCCTCGTCCACTATCCCGCCGCCAAGATCGCCATGGTCTCCGACGCGGGGGGAGATATGCAGCAGTGGTACCGGGAGAATATCCACAATCTGGTGCGTCTGTGCCGGTATGTTTCCATGAAGCACACCCATACGAAGGTCCGCTCCGCCATTCCCGCCGGCTACGAGAGCATCATTGACGAGCTGCTGCAGACCCAGGTGGGTGAAGAGGAAAAGCAGGAGCAGTACTATAACATCATCGAGACCCTTGTTGCTATCGGTCAGGCGGGCGAGGTCATTGAGGCCCTCAGCCGCTGCATCAAGCAGCTGACGGTGGACCACCTGCACATCGTGGGTGACATTTTTGACCGGGGCCCCCGGGCGGATATCGTCATGGACTGCCTGATGAATTATCACAGCGTGGACATTCAGTGGGGCAACCACGATATTTTGTGGATGGGCGCAGCCTCCGGCTCCCGGACGCTGGTGGCGACCGTGCTGTCCAACTCCATCCATTATAACAATCTGGACGTGATCGAGACGGGCTACGGCATCTCTCTGCGGCCCCTGTCCATCTTTGCCAACGAGGTTTACAAGGATACCGATACTCACTGCTTCCAGGTGAAGCTGATGGGCTCCGACGCGGAGCATTATACCGAGAAGGATAAGCTCCTGTCCGCGCGAATGTACAAGGCCATCACCGTCATCCTCTTCAAGCTGGAGGGCCAGAAGCTGCTGCGCCGTCCGGAGTTTAAGATGGACGACCGGCTGCTGCTGGATAAGATCGACTATGTCAATCGGACCATTGCCATCGACGGCGTGGACCATCCCCTGGAGGACTGCGACTTCCCCACGGTGGACCCTGCCGATCCCTACACCCTGACGGAGGAAGAAAAGCACGTCATCGACCAGCTGACGGATTCCTTCCGCCACAGCGAAAAGCTGCAGAAGCATATCCGCTTCCTGTTTTCCAAGGGCGGCCTTTACAAGGTCCACAACGGAAATCTTCTGTTCCATGGCTGCATTCCCATGACGGCGGAGGGCAAGCTCCTGTCATTTGGCATCGGCGGCAGGGAGCGCAGCGGCCGGGAATTCCTGGACTTCGCCGAAAAGACTGCCAGAAAGGCCTACTATGACAAGCGCGGCACTCCCGAGCGGCAGTACGGCCTGGACTTTATGTGGTGGCTCTGGGCGGGCCGGAACAGCCCCATCTTCGGACGGGACCGGATGACGACCTTTGAGCGACGGTTCATTAGGGATGAGAGCACCTGGACGGAGAAGAAGAACGACTACTATACATACTACCATGACGCAGAAGTCTGCGATATGCTGCTGCGGGAATTTGGCCTGACCGGCCCCCACTGCCATATCATCAACGGCCACGTCCCGGTGAAGGCAAAGAAGGGCGAAAGCCCCATCAAGGGCGGCGGCAAGCTGGTGGTCATCGACGGCGGCTTCTGCAAGGCCTATCAGGCCACCTCCGGCATTGCGGGCTATACCCTGGTGTTCAACTCCAGAGGAATGCGCATCGTTTCCCACCAGCCCTTCGCGGGGCGGAAGGAGGCCCTGCTGAACAACCACGATATTGCCAGCGATTCCTACATTTTTGAAACCATGGAGCAGCGGATGAAGGTGGCGGATACGGACCAGGGCAAGGAGCTGCAGCTGCGTGTGGATGAACTGCTGCGGCTGCTGGAGGCCTACCGGGCCGGCGCTGTGGCGGAGGGCCATTTAAAGTAACATTTCAGGAATCCACCCCTTCGGGGGTGGTTTTCTGTTTTTTATGTAAACAAAACGTTGTGCAAAAGAAACAAAAAATGACAAATTGTAACTTTGTTTTGTGCATTTGCTTGATTTTTCCAGGTTGTTCATGTATAATCCCACAATGTAATGCTGAATTTTGTTGATTCTTGTCACATTCTTACATTAGGGGACCTGATATGAAAAAGAGACTACTCCCATTGATCTTAGCCTTGACAGTGCTGCTTGGCGCGCTGCCGCAATTTGCGGTGACGGCCGATGCCTCGACCCTTGATTCTGCTGAGGTCATCGCGGTGGCACAGGCCTACGCCGATAAGGGATCCAAAAAATTCAAGGGCTTATGCTTGAAATTTCTCTGGCAGTGCTTCTATGATGCTTATGAGATCAACAGCACCGCCTGCTGCGCCCAAACCTATGGCACCAACTATATCGACAGCACCTCCCGGGCTAACATCCCCCTGGGCGCTGACGTGTTTTTTGCGGGCAGCAGCACTACCTGCAGCTCCTGCGGCAATGCTGCCGGTCATGCGGCCCTTTACATCGGCAACGGCGAGATCATTCATGCCTGGGGCGGAAAGATCCAGGTTTCCACCATCGATTTCGTGGTGAGCCAGGGCTACACCTACCGGGGCTGGGGCTGGCATGGGGATGTGGAGATGGCCTACGGCTACCTTTCCAAATGTGACAGCTACAATTCCTACTGCACCGTCGCCGCTGAGCGCGATACGGAGCTGATGACATATCCCTGCACCGGGGATGTGAGCGCCGATTCTGTCAGTGCCGGCAAGATTTCCGCCGGTACGCAGCTCGTTGCTACCGAACTGCTTCAGAATGACCGGGGTGAATATTGGTACCAGGTGGAGGGCGGCTTTATTCCCGCGGCGGACACCCGCTATCTTGGCGACTGCACCGGGGATATCACTGTTTCTGACGTTAAGGTAAACGCCTACCTGAATAAGGGCAATACCTGCACCCTGAAGGGTGTCATCGAGTCTGTTTACAATGACCTGGTTTCCGTTTCCGCTTATGTCTACGCCGGCAGCACCCCCACCGGGGAGCCTGTCACCGGCACCAGTGTGGATGTCAGCAGCAATTACTACTCCATCTATAAGAAGGCACTGGATAATAAGTGCAAGTTTGGCGCCTTGGCAGTGGGCACCTATGTCTATTGTATCAGTGCGTCCTACACCAGCTGCCATGTGGACACCAATGGCGAACTGATTCAAAGCACCGAAACCGTCACCCTGTACCAGAGCCAGCTGGTGGTGAAAAAATCCAGCACTTCTGCCTGCGTGGTGACCTTTGATGCCAACGGCGGCGATTGCGTCACCGCCAAAGCGGGCCTTGTAAAGGGCACCACTCTGGAAACGCTGCCCGAGGCCCAGCGGGAGGGCTATACCTTCGCGGGCTGGTACACCGAGCCGGAGGGCGGCACCAAGGTGACGGAAGAAACCGTGTTCCCTGCCTCTGCCACCGTATACGCCCATTGGGAGGAAGCGGAGCGCGTTGAGGTCAGCTATACGGACCAAAATGGCAGTGCCTGGCTGACGGAAACCCTGACCCCCGGCTACACCGTCTCCTCGTCATACCCCTTTGTGGAGGGATACTACTTTTGCGGCTGGAGCGATGAGCCCGGCGGAAAGGAGTGGCTCTTTCGCCCCGGAGATGCTGTCAGCTTTGATCAGGACACGGCTTTGTACCCTGTATATATCAGCTACGAGCAGGCCATCAGCGGCGACGTTGTCTACATCTACGATATCCGCGACTTTGCTCATGAAGGCTATGATATTGCAGAGGTCACGGATGAACACGGACTGACGGGTTATATTATTACCGTCCGTGCGGAAGTCCCCGCTGAACCGGAAGAGACCCCCGATGCGCCCGCAGATGCGCCGGACGAACCGGAAGAAGAGCTGCCGGAAGAGGAGCAGCCTCCTGTGAACACCGCGCCTGTGACCTTTGGCGATGCCAACGGTGACGGCTGGGTGGACGCCGAGGACGGCGCTCTGATCATGCAGTACGAGGTGGGTCTGCTCAGCGATGAGCATATCTATGTTGCCGCGCTGGATCTCAACGGCGATGGCTTCATCGATGCCGAGGATGCCGCAATGATCATGCAGCTTGAGGTGGGCCTGATCGATAATCTGTAAATCCATGGGCGCGTTGTAAAACGCGCCCTTTCTGCGTTTCACGCACGTCATTGCGAGGCCCTTTAGGGCCGTGGCAATCCCGTATGGCTATGCAATGGGGAAAACCATTGAAAGAGCCCGGAAAATCCCTGGGATTGCCACGTCAGGCATTCTCCCTCCTCGCAACGGCGTGGTTATTTTTTGCGCACCCTTTCATTTTTTGGTAGAAATTTGGTCTTGCAAACGAGCGAACAAACGTTTATAATTGTAGTAACGGAAAGGAGGCGCAAAATGAGATCGTACATCGCCATCGACCTGAAATCATTTTACGCCTCCCAGGAGTGCGTGGAGCGGGGGCTGGACCCGCTGACCACCAATCTGGTGGTGGCAGACCCCACCCGGACGGAAAAGACCATCTGCCTGGCGGTATCCCCGGCACTGAAAAAGCTGGGCATCTCCGGCCGCGCCCGGCTCTTTGAGGCCATCGAGCAGGTAAAGCAGGCCAACGCCCTGCGGCGGGAGCGGGCACCGGGACGGCAGTTCACCGGAAAATCCTGGGATGCCAACGCCCTGGCGGCGGATCCCTCCCTGGAGATCGACTTTATCACGGCACCTCCGCGGATGGCCCACTATATGGAGTGCAGCGCGAAGATCTATGAGATCTACCTGAAGTATGTTGCGCCGGAGGATATCCACGTTTACTCCATCGATGAGGTGTTCATCGATGCAACGCCCTACCTGAAAACCTACGGACTGACCGCCCGGGAGTTCGCCCGGAAGCTGATCTATGAGGTGCTGTCCACCACCGGCATCACTGCCACCGCCGGAATCGGCACCAACCTTTACCTGTGCAAGGTGGCCATGGATATTGTGGCAAAGCATATTGAAGCGGACGAATACGGCGTCCGGATCGCATCGCTGGACGAGCAGTCCTACCGCCGGCAGCTGTGGGATCACAAGCCGCTGACGGATTTCTGGCGGGTCGGCCCGGGAATTTCCCGGAAGCTGCAGAAAAACGGCCTGTTCACCATGGGGGATGTGGCCCGGTGCAGCCTGGGCGGAGCCAATGAATTTCACAACGAGGATCTGTTGTACCGCCTGTTCGGCGTCAATGCCGAGCTGCTGATCGACCATGCCTGGGGCTGGGAGCCCTGTACCATCGCGGATATCAAGGCATACCGCCCCCAAAGCAATTCCCTCAGCTGCGGCCAGGTGCTTTCCGAACCCTACACCTGCGCCAAGGCAAAGCTGATCGTCCGGGAAATGACGGACGGCCTGACGCTGGACCTGGTGGACAAGACCCTGGTGACGGACCAGCTGACCCTGACCCTGGGCTATGACCGGGAGAGCCTGACTACCCCCGGCATCGGCTACACCGGGCCGGTGACGCTGGACCACTACGGCCGAAAGGTGCCCAAGCATGCCCACGGCACCGTCAATCTCAGCCGCAGGACTGCGTCCACGCGGATGATCACTGACGCGGTGATGGAGCTGTTCGACCGCATTGCGGATCCCCGGCTCCTGGTGCGCCGCATCACCGTCGGCGCCCGGGTGCTGCCGGAGGAGGCGGCTGCCCAGGATGATACCATGGAGCAGCTGGACCTGTTTTCCGGGGCAGATGACCAGAGCGCCAGGCGGGAAGCGGAGGATGCCGCCCTGGAGCGGGAGAAGCGGCGGCAGCAGGCACTGCTGCACATCCGGAAAAAATACGGAAAAAACGCCATTCTCAAGGGTATGAACTTTGAGGAGGGAGCAACTGCCATGGAACGAAACGGTCAGATCGGAGGTCATAAGGCATGAGCGGGAAATATGACGATATCATCGGCCTTCCCCACCATGTATCCCGGAAGCGGGCACCCATGTCCATGACCGACCGGGCGGCCCAGTTCAGCCCCTTCGCGGCGCTGACCGGCTATGACGCGGCCATCGCGGAGACCGGGCGGCTCACCGAGGGATATGTGGACCTGGGGGAGGGGAGCAAGGAAGCCCTGAATGAAAAGCTGAAGCGGCTTCAGGCGGCCCAGCAGTCCCGGCCGGAGGTGACGGTCACCTACTTTTGCCCCGATGAGCGGAAGCAGGGCGGTTCGTACCGCACCGTGTCCGGCCGGATCAAAAAAGTGGATGGCACAGGGCAGCGGCTGCTCTTTACCGACGGCACCCAGATCCCCTTTGAAATGATCCTGGCGGTGGAGGATGCTGACACATAAAAAAGCGGCGGCAGGGAGAGGACCTTCTCCTTGCCGCCGTATTTTTGAAGTGGATCAGTGGGTCAGAAGCAGCATCGCCACAAACAGGAAGGCGATCACCCAGGAGCTTCCCTTGATCTTCTTGAAATCGCCGCAGAAGACGCTGATGACGATGTAGGAGATCAGACCGAAAGCAATGCCGTAGGAAATGTTGTAGGTAAAGGGCATCACCGCCAGGGTCAGGAAAGCGGGGACGGACACCCGGAAGTCATCCCAGTTGACATTCTTGATGGAGCCCATCATCAGCAGACCCACATAGATCAGTGCCGCGGCGGTGGCGCAGCTGGGCACCAGCTGGGCAATGGGGCTGAGGAACATGGCGATGAAGAAGAAAATACCGCAGAACACGGAGGTCAGGCCCGTGCGTCCGCCGGCGGCTACACCGGCGTTCACCTCGCTGAAGGTGGTGACGGTGGAGGTGCCGCAGATGGCGCCAACGGTGGTGGCGATGGCGTCGGAGAGCATGCTCTGGTTCATGTTGAGGGGCTCGCCCTTCTCATCCAGCAGGCCGGCCCGTTCGCAGGCGGCATACAGGGTGCCCAGAGTGTCGAACATATCCACCATGCAGAATGCCAGGGCTGTGGTGACGATGGTCAGGATCAGGTTGGCACTGCCATGCTCCGCGGCGTAGGCGGAGAAATCAAAGCCCTCGGTAAAGACGGTGAACAGAGACTGGGAGGCGAAGTCCCGGAATGCTTCCAGGGGATTGACAAAGCTGATCTGAAGCTGGGCGTAGAAGCCATCCACAGTCAGGCCCAGCAGATAGTACAGCCCCATGCCGCCCAGAATGCCGATGAGCACCGCGCCGCGGATATTCTTGTGGCTCATGATCACGATGGCGAGGAACGTTGCAATGGTCACCACCATGGGCATGATGTCGCCCCAGCTCTGGCTGAGGAGGTTGAAGGATGCCAGGTCCACACAGGTGGAGCTGTCCGGCACCACGATGCCGGCGTTCTGCAGACCCAGCAGGGCAATGAACAGGCCGATGCCGGAGGGAATTGCCACCCGCACCGCGTCCGGGAGAGATTCAAAGATCTTTTTCCGCAATCCGGTGACGGTCAGCAGAATGAAGGCGATGCCCTCAATCAGGATCAGCACCAGGGCGTTGGCGTAGGAAAGGCCGAAGCCGATGCAGACGGTGTAGACGAAGAATGCGTTCAGACCCATGCCGCTGGCCTGGGCCAGGGGAAGGTTGGACAGCAGGCCCGCGCCTACGGTTCCCGCCACGGCAGAGATCGCCGTTGCCACATAGATGGCGCCGTAGGAGACTCCCAGGGGATTGGAGCCGTCACCAAAGGGATCGGCGAACATGTTGGCGTTGACCATCAGGATGTACACCATGGCGAAGAAGGTGGTCATGCCGGCGATCAGCTCCGTTTTGACCGAGGTTCCCCGCTCCTTGAGTTTAAAGAAACGTTCCATTTTCTCTCTCCTTTTTGAAAGTGGAATTATTATATCATGGCTTTTTCAGCATTTCTACCGTTTCTTCTAAAAATTGTAATTTAATTCCAGAAAAAAGCAGCCTGAGCCAAATGGCTCAGGCT
>CAZHEG010000017.1:0-11560 GCA_964531435.1 uncultured Oscillospiraceae bacterium
GCCTACCCGGTAGTTGCTCTCCAACACGCAGGCGATCATTTCCTTGGTGGTGCTCTTACCCACGGAGCCGGTAACGCCCACCACCTTCATGCCGATGCGCTGGCGCTCCCCTGCCGCGATCTTGCCCAGGGCAATGCGGGGATCATCCACGATGATGGCGGGGATATCATCGCCGCAGTGCTTGCACAGCACCGCTGCCGCCCCCTTTTCCATGGCCATGGGGATAAAATCGTGACCGTCCCGGGCACCCTCCAGGGCGATGAACAGCTGGCCCGGCTGGATGCTTCTGGAGTCCATATTGGCTCCCAGAAAGGTCACATCTTCATACTGGGGCATCACACGGCCGCCGCACCACTGCGCGGCCTGCCGCAATGTAATTTTACCCATATCAGTTCCTCTTTTCTGACAGGTACTGGTCTACCACTTCCCGCTCGTCCAGATGGTGCTTGACACCGCAGATCTCCTGGTAGGTCTCGTGGCCCTTTCCCGCCAGTACTATAATATCATTTTTTTCCGCAATGTCCAGTGCATAATGAATGGCTTCCACCCGGTTTTCGATGACCTTGTAATCGCCCATGGTTTCATCCACGCCGGCAACGATGTCGGAAATGATGGCAGCGGGCACCTCGGTGCGGGGATTGTCGGAGGTGATGATGGCAAGATCCGACAGCGTGACGCCGATTCGGCCCATAATGGGGCGCTTGATGGGGTCACGGTCGCCGCCGCAGCCGAAAACACTGATCAGTCTGCCCTTGCAGAAATCCCGGACGGAGGAGAGAACATTTTCCAGGCCATCAGGGGTGTGGGCGTAGTCGATCAGGACGGTATAGGGCTTGCCGGGGGTGGGGACCACCTCTACCCTGCCCTTGACACCGCTGACGGTTTTCAGAGCCTTGGCAGCCTCCTCCAGGGAAATATCCAGCGAGAGGGCGACACCCAGAGCAGTCAGGGCGTTATACACGGTGAATTTGCCGGGAATGGGCAGGCTGATGTGGACCTTCTCCTCTGCGTAAACCGCGTCGAAGGAGATGCCGTCGGAGAGAAGCTGCTGATCGACGGCGTAGAGTCCCGCCTGCTTTTTGGCGGAGGTGGTCAGCACCGGGGCGGTGGCAGCGGAAGCAATGCGGGAATACCAGGCATCGTCACAGTTCAGCACCGCCTTGCCGCAGCGGGAGAACAGCTGGGCCTTGGTGTCGCAATAGTTTTCCATGGTCTTGTGGAAATCCAGATGGTCCTCCGTCAGGTTGGTGAAGGCCGCCACATCAAAGGTGACACCGCCCACACGGTCCAGGGCGATGGCGTGGGAGGATACCTCCATGACAACATGGGTACAGCCCGCGTCCCGCATCCGGGCAAAGAGGGCCTGCAGCTCAAAGCTTTCCGGCGTGGTGCGCTCGGTAGGCACCACCTCATCACCGATGAGGTTTTCCATAGTGCCGATGAGTCCCACCTTGGCGCCCAGGGTCTTTTCCAGCACCTGCTTGATCATCAGGGTGGAGGAAGTCTTGCCGTTGGTGCCTGTCAGGCCGATCATCACCATGCTCCCGGCAGGATTGCCGTAAAAATTGATGCCAAGCATGGCAAGGGCCATGCGGTCGGAGTCAACCAGAATATAAGGAACCTCCGCCTCCGGTTTCTTCGCCGTCACCACGGCGGCAGCGCCCTTCTCCATGGCCATGGGGATAAAGCGGTTGCCATCGGTGGCAAAGCCGGAAATGGCCACAAACAGGGAGCCGGGGGTCACCTTCCGGGAATCGTAGACGATGGAGCCTACCTCCAGGTCAGGATCGGCGGTGATTTCCAGGACATTGATGTTCTGAAGCAGTTCTTTAAGTTTCATAGCAGTACTCCTTCTGCCGTCAGTCGGCGGCGGTGGTATCGGTAAAGGTTAATTGTACGGTGGTTCCAAGGGGAACTTCCGTTCCCGGTGCGAGATCCTGCGCTGAGACCACCACAGAAAGTCCGGTGTCCGTGTTTCCCTTTACAAGGATACACAGGCCCGCTTCTATGGCGGCATTGGAGGCCTGCAGACGGTTCATCCCGGAAAAGTCCGGGACTGTGGCCGTTTCCGCAGGGGCTTCCCCGCCCAGGTACAGGATCACCTCACTGGTTCCGGCAACCTGGGTCCCGGCAGCGGGGATCTGGGCGGTGACGGTTTCGCCGGTGCCGATGAAAGCGGCGGTGAGGTACTGTTCTTTTAATTTCTTTGTGGCCTCCGTTTTGGTCAAGCCTGTCAGGTCCTCCATCACGAAGAGCCGCCCGGCGGCATCCTCTTCGGAAAAGCTCTGCTCCACACCCAGGTATGGGAGGATATCCGAAAGGATCTTCCCCACCGTGGGAGCTGCCATCTGTCCGCCGGAAATATACAGCCCCGTTTCCCGGGAGGGGGTATCCAGGGCTACCAATACAATATACTCCGGATCGTCCATAGGCGCAATACCCACAAATGAAACGATTTTATCCAGCGTTGGGTTGCCGTTGCTGTCCAAAACGTCGATTTTTTCGCTGGTACCCGTCTTTCCCCCGATGGAAAAGCCGGCAACGGAGGCATTTTTTGCCGTTCCCTCGTCCACAACGGACTGAAGAAGCGAGCACATGATCTTAGATGTTTCTTCGGATATGACCTGGCGGATGACGGTGGGTTGCTGCTCCAGGACCGTATTTCCGTTGGCATCCACGATCTGGGATACGATGTAGGGCTCCACCAGGTAGCCGCCGTTGACCACAGACGCAATGGCCCGAACCAGCTGCAAGGGGGTCAGCTTGAAGGTCTGTCCGAAGGAGGCGGAGGTCAGTGACGCGGTGCCCCATTTGTCCGTATCGGTGATCAGCTCCTTGCTGAAAAAGACACCGCTGCTCTCACCGGACAGGTCGATTCCCGTCTTTTCCATCACACCAAAGCTTTGGATGTAGCTGTAAAAGGTCTCACCGCCCATGGAAAGGGCGATGTGGGCAAAGGCCAGGTTGCAGGAATTCTGCAGGGCCTGGGCGGTTGTCTCGGAGCCGTGGCCCGCGGAGCGCCAGCAGTGCAGCAGCTGGGAACGGCCGGGAATCTGCTCCGCGCCGGAGCAGTAGAAGCCGGAATTGAGGTTGATGGCTCCGGAATCCAGCGCCGCCGCCAGAGTCAGCACCTTGAAGGTGGAGCCGGGCTCATAGCCATCGGAAATGCACCGGTTGCGCCACTGCTTCAGCCGGGCGGCGGTAAGGGCCTGCTGATAGGCTTTCTTCGCCGCGGTGTAGGCTTCGCTTCCCTCCGGGAGGGCGAGATAAGCCTGCTTCATTTCCTCCAGCTCCGCCGCCGTTTCCTCGTCATAGACTGTCTGATAGTCATTGGGGTCGTAGCTTCCCAGGGTGGCCATGGCCAGGATCTCCCCGGTTTTCACATTCATCACGATTCCAAAGGCACCGTTTTCCACATCATACCGGGCGATGGCCTCCTGGAGACGGTTTTCCAGAATGGACTGGACCGTGGTATCCAGGGTTAGGATGACGCTGCAGCCTTCCTTCGCCGCGATGAAGTTTTCATAGGAAAAGGGCATATCCATCTCATTGTTGCCCTTGGTGGTGATGACGGTGCCGGAGGTGCCCTCCAGGAAGCTGTTGTAGGCTGCCTCGATGCCCTCGGAGCCGGCATTGGAGGCGTTGGTAAAGCCGATGACCTGAGCCGCGAGGGAACCGTAGGGATAGACCCGCTGGGAGCTGGGCTCCAGATGAATGCCGGAGATCTCATTTTCATTGATATAGACACGGATCAAAGCGGCGGTCTCGGTGCTGATATTCGACGCGATCAGCTGATAGCGGTAGCTGAGCCCGGTGGCCTTCTCCCGAATCCACTGCTCATCCAGGCTGAGGATCTGCCCCAGCTTTTCCGCAATTGCAGGGATATCCGCGCCGGACTGCTTCAGCTCGTGGGGATCCAGGTAGACATTCTCGACCCCAACGGACACCGCCAGAACATTCATATTCCGGTCGTAGATGGTGCCCCGGTCCGCCGTCACCGTGGTGGTGCGGGTCTGATTGCGCAAAGCCAGGCCCGAATAGTAGTCATATTGGTTCACCATCAGGTTATAAAGCTGAGCAAGCACCGGCACGAAGGCTACTGCCCCAAGCAGGAGGGTGACCAGCAGGATCCTGCGGTGATGCCCGGAATCGGCCCGAAGCCTTCCGTACTGCGGTTTTTTGCTGCGTTTCGCCATAGACACCGGCCCTTTCGATAGTGGACACAATGGGCAGTGAAGATCTCCTCACCGCCCATTTGCTGCTATCACTATCCTATTTGCCGGGCCCGGTTTTATGCGAACAGGCCAGTCAGAAACACACAAAAATTCTCCCAGGCGGTAGGCTCTGACTGTGCCTCCGGCACATTGACCTGAACGGTCACATGCTGCGCCTGGTCGGCAGGAACCATGCCCATTGCCGTCGCGATCTGATAGATCTCATCGGAGTCGTAGCCGGCCTCGTAGGTGGCGCGCAGCTGGGCGTTCTCCGTATTGAGCCGCTCCACATAGCCCGCCATCTGGCTGGCCTGGGTCTGTGCCGCGTTGAGGCGGACAAGCCCCGCGGTCATCATCACCAGCATCACCACCGCCACACAGATGCCCAGGACTGCCATGGGATCCACGCAGACGCGAATCCGCTTCTGCCGCCGGGGACGGGGCAGCTTGGCTTCCTGCTTCTTGGGGGTGTGAGCCGGCTCATATGCAATTGCAGCGGAACCAGCAGTATAAAAGTTGATATACTGGACCTGGGTTTTCCGTGCCATAATGATCTCTCCTATTTATCAAAGTCTTTCGCAGACCCGGAGCTTTGCGCTGCGGGAGCGGGGGTTCATCTCCAGCTCTTCATCAGAGGCGGTGATGGGCTTGCGGGTGATCAGCTTCACCTGGGGCTTCTTGCCGCAGACACACACAGGGAAGCTGGGCGGGCAGGTGCAGCCCTTTGCCGCGTCCGCCATGCCGTTTTTCACGATGCGGTCCTCCAGAGAATGGAAGGTGATGATCGCCAGTCTGCCGCCGGGGGCCAATCTCGGCACGGAAGCCTCCATTACCTTGCGGACGGCGCCCAATTCATCATTGACCGCGATCCGGATCGCCTGAAAGCTGCGCTTGGCCGGGTGCTGCTTTTCCCGGAGCGCTGCGGCGGGCATTGCCGAGCGGATGATGTCCACCAGTTCCAATGTGGTCTTGATGGGCTCGATCTCCCGCCGGCGGCAGATGGCATCGGCGATTCGGGGCGCGTAGCGCTCCTCGCCGTAATCAAACAGGATCCTGCGAAGCTCCTCGTAGGACCAGGAGTTAACGATGGTCTCGGCAGTGACGGGGTCGCCGTTGTTCATGCGCATATCCAAAGGCGCATCCGTCATGTAGGAAAATCCACGGGAGCCGTCATCCAGCTGGGGGGAGGAAACGCCCAGGTCCAGCAGAATTCCGTCCACAGCCTCGATGCCCAGGTCATCCAGGACATTGGCGATCTCGCTGAAATTGGAATGGACCAGGGTGACCCGGTCAGCGTAAGGGGCCAGTCGCTCCCCTGCCGCCCGGAGGGCGACGGGGTCCCGGTCGATGCCGATCAGGCGTCCGGTGGTGAGCCGCGCGGCGATCTGGCTGGAGTGTCCGGCGCCGCCCAGGGTGCCGTCCACATAGATGCCGTCAGGCTTGATATTCAGTCCGTCGATGCATTCATTCAGCAGGACGGAAATATGATGAAATTCACTCATAGGCCAATCGCCTCCAGCGAAGCAAGGAGCTTTTCGGGGCTCAGGTTCTCATCCTCGAAGGAAGCAAATTCAGCGGCGTCCCAGATCTCTGCCTGGCCGGCCCGGCCGACGATCATCACGTCACGGGAAATACCGGCATAATCCAGCAGGTTCTGGGTCAGGGTGAAGCGGAACTGCTTGTCCGGCTCGCACTCGGTGGCGTTGATAAAGATCAGGCTGGTGGCCGCGCCCCGCTGGGAGATGGAAAGCTGGTTGTAATTATCGGTGAGGGTCTGCCAATCGGCAGCGGTATAGACCGTGAGGCAGCGGTGACCGCAGTTGACGCCAAGGGTTACAAAGAAGTCCGCGCCCAGCTCGCTCCGCAGCTTCGCCGGAACGAACAGACGGTTTTTGTCGTCCAGCTTTGCAGCAAATTTGCCGATCATTTTGCCTCACCTCCTCCATTTTGCTCCACTTTACTACCATTTCACTCCATTACTGACAGTATAAACCCTCCCTCGAGAAAATGCAAGATTTTTTTCGCAAAAAATACCAGAAATTTTCGTCAAAAATCGGCAAAAACCCAATTTTAGAACGCTTGTTCTAAAATTGGGTCAAAATAATCGCCGGAGAGGAATTCAGCGGAACACAGGACCGTCCCCTTCCAGGGTGCATTTGATCCTGGAGCGCTTGCGGTCGCTGCGCAGAAGAAATTCCGCCAGAGGGCCCTCCACCTGCTGCTGGACCAGGCGGCGGATGTTGCGGGCTCCGTCAGCCGGGCGGCACTGGGCGGCAATGTGGCGGGCCAGCCCATCCGGCAGCTCCAGCTGGATCCCCGACGCCGCCAGGCGGCTTTGCAGCTGGGTAAGGCACTTCTCCGCCACCGCCTCCATGGTGGCGGTATCCAGCCGGTGGAATGCCACCACCCGGTCCAGACGGCCCAGAAATTCCGGGGTGAAGAACTGGCGCAGCGCCTCCCGGGCACGGTCCTCCCCTGCCGCGGGGCAGAAGCCCAGACCCTCTCCCCGCTGCTCGCCGCCGGCGTTGGAGGTCATGACCACCACCGCGTTTTTGAAGCTGACGCTGCGGCCCGTGGAGTCCGTCAGGCACCCTTCCTCCATGACCTGCAGCAAAATGCCCGCCACATCATGGTGGGCCTTTTCCAGCTCATCCAGCAGCACCAGGCAGTAAGGACGGCGGCGGACAGCCTCTGTCAGCTTGCCGCCCTCCTCATAGCCCACATAGCCCGGAGGCGCGCCGATCAGCCGGGATACCGACTGCTTTTCCATATATTCCGTCATATCCAGGCGGATCATGGCATTGACACTGCCAAACAGCTCCTCCGCCAGGGCGCGGCACAGCTCCGTTTTGCCCACCCCGGTGGGCCCGGTGAACAGCAGGCAGGCAACGGGACGGTTTTCGTCCCGAATGCCGGAAAAGCTGCGGCGTACCGCTTCCGCCACCGCCGTGACCGCCTCCTCCTGGCCCATGACCCGCTTGCGAAGGGCATTTTCCAGGTTCAGCAGCCGCTCCCGCTCCCCTGCCGTCAGTCTTCCCACAGGTATTCCGGTGCGGGCAGACACCGCCCAGGCAACATCCGCTCCGGTGACGCAGCGGGCATGGCGGTCTGCCGTCCGGGGCGCCAAATTCTGCATCCGGTCCCGCAGCTCCGCCGCCTTTTCAAACCGGCTCTCCCGCACCGCCTCGTTCAGCTCCTCCAGAAGCTCCTGGCGGGAATACCCCTGGCCTCTGCGCAGCTCCTCCAGCCGGGCGTGGGAGGCAGCCTCGTCCAGCAGATCGATGGCCTTATCGGGAAGGTAGAGATCCGGCAGGTAGCGCACCGAAAGGCGCACCGCTTCGTCCATGGCCTCCTGGGTGATCCGCAGGTGATGGTGTCGCTCCAGCCCCGGCTTCAGCCCGGCGAGGATGGCCCCCGCCGCCTCCCGGTCCGGCTCCTCCACGTGGACAGGGCGGAACCGCCGGTCCAGCGCCGGATCCTTTTCAATATATTTACGGTACTCCGTCATGGTGGTGGCACCCAGCATCTGCAGCTCTCCCCGGCCCAGGGCAGGCTTGAAGATATTTGCCGCGTCGATGGCCCCCTCCGCCGCGCCCGCACCCACGATGGTGTGCATTTCATCCACAAAGAGGATCACGTCCCCGCTTCTGCGAATCTCCGTCAGCACATCCCGCAGCCGCTCCTCAAATTCGCCGCGGTACTTGGTTCCCGCCACCAGATTTGCCATATTCAGGCTCAGCAGCCGCTTATCCTTTAGCTGGGGCGGAACACTGCCCATGGCCATCCGCTGGGCCAGGCCCTCCGCAATGGCTGTTTTGCCCACCCCGGGCTCCCCCACAAGGGCGGGATTGTTTTTGTTTTTCCGGCTCAGGATGCCAATGACCGTTTCGATCTCCCGCTCCCGGCCGATGACCGGGTCCATGGTAGTGGCCTTCTGAACCAGATCTTCACTGAATTGCTCTAACAGCTTCGTGCTGACCGCCTCCTTCTTCTGCTTTGCGGGAGCCTGCCGCTCCCAAATCATATGCTCTACCGCCCGGGTAAACAGGATGTCACGGTCCACCCGGACAAGACGCAGCATGGCAGGCGCGGTGCCCCGCTCCCGCCGCAGCAGCGCCAGCAGGATGTGCACGGTGTCCACCTGCCGGGAGCCCATGAGCCGAGCCTCCCGCCCCGCTCCCCGGAGTATCCGCTTCAACCCCGGGGTAAGCCCCTGGCGCAGCGTCAAGCCCGGGGTCCCGCTGCCGCAGAGCACCGCCACTGCCCCCTCCGCCGCGGCGGGATGAAGCCCCTCCGCGCACAGGAGCTGGCCCATCCAGCCGGCCTCATCCGCCATTGCCAGCAGCAGATGCTCGCTGCCCACATAGCTGTGGCCCAGCCGTCTTGCGTGGCCCGCGGCGGAGCGCAGCAGCCCCTCGGCATCCGATGAATATCCCATAGCGCCCCCTCCTTCATCCCGGAAATTCTAGCCCGCGAAAATAAAATTTATACCCAATGCGGAAAAAGGGATTGCTTTTTCAAAAATCCATGCTAGAATGATTATGTAATCAGGACATGCCTGATACGCGAATTCATATTGGAGGGAAACAATTATGGCTTACAAGATTACTGATGCTTGCGTTAAGTGCGGCTCCTGCGCCGACCAGTGCCCCGTTGAGGCTATCTCCGAGGGCGACGAGCAGTACGTCATCGACGCTGACGTCTGTGTCAGCTGCGGCTCCTGCGCCGACCAGTGCCCCGTCGAGGCTATCGAGGAAGGCTAATTCTTCCGAATCCGCGGTCAGTCTGCGTTGCTTTTGGGCGGCGCAGACTGATTTTTTCTAACGGAGGAACCTATGGAAATTCTTCAGAACCGGTTTTCCCTGCAGGTCGGCGACGGCTGCTTCCCCCTGAGCACCGATTCCATGGTGCTCTCTGATTTTGTACGCCTGAAAAGCGGCGCGCGGGTCCTGGACCTGGGGTCCGGATGCGGCACACTGGGGCTGCTGCTGTGCGCCGGAAATGAAGGCTGCACCGTGACCGGCGTGGAAATCGAAGAAAAAGCCCATCTGGCGGCGCTGGAAAACATCCGCGCCAACGGTCTGGAGCACCGCTTGCACAGTATATGCGGCGATTTGCGGGAATGCACCCCGGGAATTTTTGACTGCTGCGTTTCCAACCCTCCCTACTACACCGGCGGCCCTGCCAGCACGCTGAACCCCACCGCACGGCGGGATGACAACTGCACTGCGGCGGAGCTTTTTCAGGCGGCAGCACGGCAGCTGCGGTTCGGCGGTGACTTTTACCTGGTGCACAAGCCGGAGAAGCTGGCCCACCTGTGTGCCTGCGGGGCAGAAAACGCGCTGGAGGCCAAACGGCTTCGTTTGATTCGCCACCGGGAGAACGGCCCCGTCACCCTCATCCTCCTGCAATTCCGAAAGGGAGCCAAGCCCGGTCTGGTACTGGAGGAAGAATTTTTGCATCATGCCGGCGGCGAGCCGTCGGATTACTATAAAAAAATCTATCATCTGGGGTAAAAGCCATCCTTTTCGCCCCGGTCATCATCAGGAGGTCACTATGGCCGGAATGCTGTATCTCGTCCCCACGCCCATCGGCAATCTGGGGGACATCTCCCCCCGCTGTCGGGAAACTCTGGAAAACGCGGACTTCATCGCCGCGGAGGACACCCGGGTCTCCCTGAAGCTACTAAACCATCTGGGCATCAAAAAAAGCCTTGTCAGCTACTACGAGCACAACAAGGCTTTCAAAGGTAATGTAATATTGGAGCGGATCCTTGCGGGAGAGACCTGCGCCCTGGTATCCGACGCCGGATCCCCCGCTATTTCGGATCCCGGCGAGGAGCTGGTAAAGCAGTGCGCCGAGGCCGGCGTTACCGTGTGTGCCATTCCGGGCCCCTGCGCCGTTATCACCGCCCTGAGCATATCGGGTCAGGCCACCGGGCGTTTCTGCTTTGAGGGCTTTCTTTCCACTGCCAAAAAAAGCCGCCGGGAGCATCTGCAGTCCCTGGTGGAGGAGCAGCGGACCATGGTTTTCTATGAGGCCCCCCACAAGCTGCTGAACACGCTGCAGGATATGGCGGAGGTCTTTGGTGCGGACCGGAGCATCAGCCTTTGCCGGGAGCTGACCAAGCTCCACGAGGAGGTAGTCCGCACTACTCTGGGCGGTGCCATCGAAAAGTACACCGAAAATCCCCCCAAGGGCGAGTTCGTTCTGGTGGTGGCAGGAGCCCCTGCCCCGGTGAAGGAAGCTGCCTCCCCCTCTGACGCGGGCGCGCGGGTAAAGGAGCTGATGGAGAGCGGTCTGAGCCGCAAGGATGCCATCAAGCAGACCGCCAAGGAGCTGGATCTTCCGAAAAATGTGGTCTACGATGCCGCGCTGGCGCTGGATGACGGCGAATAAAAATACAACATATACAAAAATTGCTCTGCTTCCTGTGAAGCAGAGCAATTATATTTTATTCCGGTCGCAGCTTGGCACGGCCATCATCAAAAGGATCGCGCGCACGGGATCAGAGCCGGGAAATTGTTTTCAGGCACTCCTGACAGACATTCTTTCCGCGGTAAGTTGTCAACCCCCGGGAGGACGCACAGAAAACACAGGTAGGCTCGTATTTCTGCAAGATGATGCGGTCATTCTCCATGTAGATCTCAAGCTCATCCCGCTCCGCGATGTCAAGCATGCGTCTGAGTTCGATGGGCAACACGATTCTGCCAAGCTCATCAACCTTGCGGATAATTCCCGTTGACTTCATATTGCGACTGCTCCTTTCTGATAATCGTAACCTGGGTTAACGATTTATTTTTAATATCATTATTATAGCCGCCATTTACATATCTGTCAAATATTTTTTCGTAATTCCGGGATTTTTGTCGAATATGTCCATGAATTTCCAAATGTTTCCCGCATAAGCTCTTCATGGAGGTGGCGGACATGATCATGAGCATCATCTATACGGCAATGCTGGCAGCGGCGCTGCTGGCCGCCCTGCTGACCGGGAACGGAGGCTCTCTCAGCACGGCAGCCCTTCAGGGCGCGCAGAAGGGCGTGGAGCTGGCACTTTCCATGGCGGGCTCCATCTGCCTGTGGAGCGGCGTGGGAAGGCTGATGGAAGCAGGCGGACTCACAGCGCTGCTGGCCCGTTTCCTGGGGCCGCTGCTGCGGCTGGTGTTTCCATCCACAAAGACGGACAAGGTCCTGGCATCGGACCTGAGCGCCAACATCTGCGCCAACTTTCTGGGGCTGGGCAACGCCGCTACTCCCATGGGCATCCGCGCCGCGAAGCGGATGGCATTGCAAACCAAAAACGGCACCGCATCGGACGAGCTGTGCAGGCTGATCGTGCTGAA